>NZ_CP123500.1 GCF_029873475.1 Arsenophonus sp. aPb | reverse complement strand
CAACATCTGATAAAAATAGTCTTAACGTATAATAATTTTCAATATCCAAACTGCCCACCACATTGGAAGCTGACAGCAGTTTGTAATGTAATAAAATAATACTTAACAGCAATGCTAATGCATATTTTTTTCAGCCATAATATGAATAATTTCTTTGTCTGTTGATGGCATGACGTTAACCACCAGACGACAGAGATTATTGATACTCTGCTCTACATCTGTGTCGACAATACCATCATTGCCACTAACTTGGATGTTCTCTTTTGCCATTAATACGGCTTTAAACGCACTTGTGGTTACGGTTGATACCTTCATGGCACAGCTATTGGAAGCGCCATCACAGATTATTCCGCTAATATCACTAATCATATTGATGATAGAGGTGTGTATAACATTTAGGTTATGAGTGAACAACCAAGCCATACCGGCAGCGGCTCCCATCGCCGCTGTAGAGGCTGCACATAGTGCTGATAGGCGGTTGTAACGGTTATGTATGGAAATAGATGTTAGATGTGACAGTGCCAAAGCTCTAGCAAGCTCATTACGGCAGGCATTCAGGTCTCGAGCCAGAACAACAACAGGCATGGTTGCAACTATGCCCTGATTACCAGAACCAAAATTGGACATAGCAGCGATAGGTGCGCCCCCCATTCTAGCATCAGATGCTGCCACGGTTTCTATAACAATTCGGGACAATAGGTCGTCACTCATAAGTCCATTATTAATGGCCGACATCAATATTCCGTTAATATTTAGTCCATATGATTTTTTTCGCCCGGTCTCAGAAAGTACACTATTCAATTGGGCACTTTTAAGAATAAATTTTATATTTTCAAAGGGGACTTGATTCACGAAATGGAATGCTTCCTGAATGGAGAACCCCGGCAACTCTTCACTGCTAGTCTCCTCGCCAGCTTGCATACCTATCTTAATTGGTTGGCCATTGACATAAAGTTCTGTAATACAGGTATGACTTGTTTTGATAACGATTCTGCAGCAATTCTTAGCACCGATGGCTGTCAGATCAATATGGATAAAATCTGGCGTATTGCGAGTGGTGATCTTAATCGCACCAATGTTAACCATATCATGCGCTTCTTTAATTTGTGACCCAGTAAGACCTTGTAGCGCTTCCAAACCTTTATCAGGATCACCTCCAAATATACCAACCGCCGCCGCCATCTCAATTCCTGAATAGTTAGTGCCTGGAATGGTGACTCCTATAGCATTTTTGTATAAATTTTCAGAAATAAAACCAAATATTTTAAGACAAGGTTCTTTTAAATATTTGCGGATAGTCGCTGCAGCAAATGCTATAGCAACAGGTTCAGTACATCCTAGCGCAGGAGTAATTTCTTGTTTTAACCATTGGATGAATAACGAATCATAAACTTTGCCCATATTTAACTCACTGAAATTTAGATTGATTGTTTTAATATACATCAATAAAAAATAGAATAAATTTTTGTTTTTTAATGTCTTAATAGTTATTAATTTTTAAAGATATATCACTGAAACCGCAAAAAATGCAATCTTAGTCTCGCCACGCTTGCTCGCTAAATATATCGTTTTCGTTGCACTTTAATGCAACCATCTTAGATATTGAGATGATGCTTGCATTACGAAAAGGCCAGGCCGTGTCATTTTACAATGGACATTCTCAGGGTTAAGTACGCCTGGTGAATGGCATTTTCGACCTCTTATTATTTTTATAGAAATGAAGTATTCATTCACGATTAGTTTTGCAACAGTGCCAGCGTAGTATGGATCAGGATAAAATTAAACAACGACGTTCTCAGGGGCTAGGAATGGTAGTGACATTGATTGCAGTCAATTAACAATCGCGCGTCAATGGGTTATAAAATGCTTAATTATTTAAGATATCACTACTGTAAATAACAATGATCGTTTGAATATTTAGTATATCAAAAAACTATTTTGCTGTTGTTTATTTGATCACAGTGCTGGAATTTGACTCAAATTGAGTATTTGTTTGATATTTTTTTGTATCTAATTGAGTAATTTGATTTTTTTTGACTCAAATTGAGTTATATTATGTGGCTTTCTAATCTCAAATAGAGGAAGTTATATGTTGCAAATTGCCTGTGATGACGGATCAACCAGTGTTAAATTAGCTTGGTTAGAAAATGATAAAATGGTCACTCACATTTCGCCAAATAGCTTTAAAGATGGTTGGAGCACTGATTTTTTTGGTAATAAGTCGGTCTACAATTATTTAATAGACGATCATAAATATACGCATGATATTGGTAGTAAATCCGTTATTAATACAACTCATGTTTCATACCAATATAACGTACTCAATAGATTAGCGATTCATCACGCACTTTTGACATCAGGTATACCACCTCAAGATGTAGAATTGGTTATTACATTACCTGTTACAGAATTTTTTACCACTGATGCTCAAATAAATGAAGATAATATTGCGAGAAAAAAAAATAATGTATTAGGAAAAATAGAATTAAATAAAGGAAAGTTATTTAATATTAAAAAAGTGTTTGTAATGCCTGAATCTATTCCAGCGGCAAGAGAGGTTTTAATTAAGGACAATGTTACTCCACTTGAACGAAGTTTGATTGTTGATTTGGGGGGAACAACGCTTGATTGTGCTGTTATCCAGGGAGCGCTTGATGGTATTTCAGAAATAAAAGGAAATCCGGAGATAGGAACATCACGATTAACAAAAACAGTGATGAATTCGCTGAATATTGCATCCTCTCCAAGTAGTTATTTTATTGCGGATGAAATTATCAAAAACATTCATAATAGAGAAATTCTTGAAGATATCATTAATGATATGGATAAAATTAATGATGTTATTAACACAGTAAAAATAGGTTCAAAAAACCTAGCCGATTCGGTTATTTCAGAGATACAAACAATTAATAATCTTAATAGAATATATCTAACAGGAGGTGGAGCCGAGATTATATATCCTTATGTTAAAGATTATTTTGAAGTAAAAAAGGTTAAAAAAATTGCAGATCCACAACTCGCTTTAGTAAAAGCTATTGCTTTATCTTAATTTATGGAGTTGTTCATGAAAGCGCAAAATAGAAAAAAAATAGTAGCTTATTTACACCCTGAACTTTATAAACAAGATAAAAAAGCTAAGTATGTTATTGATGAAATACCACAATCATTGAGAGGTGATTTTTATCGGCAGGCTGTTGTTGTTGGTGCGGCATTATTACAAATAGATGATCGTTTGTTGAGTCTTATAAGCACTTTTTATGCAGGAGAATTTAGTGCTGATAATTTATTGATTTTAATTAAAAATATAATTGGTGATGTAGAATTATTGGCAGCAAAAAATCAGGAAAAAAATTTGACAACGGAAGGTGATTTGATAGAAAAAAAAATAGCAAATCAGTTATCTTTATTAAAAAAATAAAATCCACTAATAAAAGTGAATCTTTTATTTAATAGTATTAATTGTGGGATATTAGAAAAATATTTAAATGTTAATATCCTTCTTTTAAAGAATTTTAAAGCTTATATTCTTAAATTGTTTTATTTGTAATGCTATTTATTTTTATTAAATGAAAGGTAAATTTTGTTGATATGTTAAAAAATAATCATTATATAAATGATAAGTTATTTTATTTGAAATAACAAAATATTGACAGTGATTTTTTAAGATATATAAAAATAAATTAAAATGGAATGTTATATGCTACTAATGAATAGTAATTATGTTTCTAATGATATTAATAACTTTAAAAATACATCGTCTGATAAAATAAGTCGTTTAGATCACCATCATAATATAACTAAACGAGGCTGCTTTAATGCTATTAAGAGGGTTTTTAACAATTATATTGATTGCTTTGGAATTAAAAAATCGTCTAATACTTCACCATTTTTTCGACAAAAAGTAATTAGCAATAAAGATGTTAGAGTGTATATTTGTAAACAAATAGCAAATTTAAAGGTAATGAAGAATGGTATGAGCGATAAAATATACGCTTCTCAAGCGATTGATAGTATTTTAGCTTCAGTTTATAGCGAACAAAAAGATAAATTCTGTATTAATAGAATAAAATTAGAAAAGACTATTCCGAAAGATTATTTACGGGATATAGGGCAAGTAGCTAAGAAATATGGGCTTACTGGCGATGAAAAAAATGGAATTTTTCAACCATCTGGGATAGGTGCTAATTCTTTTCTTAATAATGTGATGAGTGAGACACAGAAAAAATTTGCTTCAAGAATGGTTAATCGTGAGCAGAGTATGAATTTTAGAAATTACGCTAAACAAAAAATCTATGATGAATTGGCTGATTTATGTAAAGTAAAAGGAAGAATACAACCTAATGATTTTAGATCAAAGTTAGAAATTATTGCTATAAAATATTGTGATTAATATAAATCCTTTTATCATTAAAGAATGGAAAAATATCCTATCTGTAAAGAATAAATTATGAGTAACATACATTTACTTTATTTGTTTTTTATAAGATCAAGAAATTATTTTATTATCGCTTTTGTATATATTGTTTTTTTGGATATGCTTCAGTTATGTGTTTTTTACTCTAATTCTTTATTTGATTTTTTTATTGGCTCTTTGTGATTTACTTAGTATATAGGGTATGTTTGTCATTGATTATATCAACAGCCATAAAATGGCATCATTTAATCACTCAAAATGAAAGTATTTTACAATTCAGTAGGTAAAAATTATTAATTATTGGAAAATAAAAATCAATAATATCAATGAGGGGATAATTCCCCACACTGATAATTTATCTTTATTGACTTTTATTTAAAAATTTTTATCATCATTTAATTAACCATTATTTGGCCAGGTGTTATTGTTGTTATTATTTGGCCAAATTCTATTGTTATTATTGTTATTAGGAGGATTTTTATTCTCTTGCTCGTTATTACTATTGTTATTACTGTTATTGCCGCCTTGGCCACCGTTATTCCAGTTACCACCACCGCTGCCGCCGCCTTGGCCACCGTTATTCCAGTTACCACCACCGCTATTGCCGCCTTGGCCACCGTTATTCCAGTTACCACCACCGCTATTGCCGCCTTGGCCTCCGTTGTTCCAGCTACCGCTATTACCGCCGCCTTGTCCACCGTTGTTCCAGCTACCGCTATTACCGCCGCCTTGTCCACCGTTGTTCCAGCTACCGTTATTATCGCCGCCTTGTCCACCGTTGTTCCAGCTATCGCTATTACCGCCGCCTTGTCCACCGTTGTTCCAGCTACCGTTATTGCTACCACCTTGTCCACCGTTGTTCCAGCTACCGCTATTATTGCCACCTTGTCCACTATTATTACCTAATGTTGTTATTTTAAACGCATTTAAGAAAACTGGATTTTCACCAGCCCAAACGTTATAGTTGTTATAGGCTAAAATACTGGCTCCTATCTGTCTTTTTGAGACAATGCCGCTTCCTGTTGGTCCTATTTTATATATTCTTACTTCAAAATTATGTGTTATTTGGTTCCATGTGCCGCTATTAGCACAGGTCGATATATTGTTGAGATTGTTTTTCCATCCATTTCCTGAATAATATGTAGTTCCACACATTGAGCGAACGCCGATAGAATAACCAATTCCTTCAATATTAGTTTTAAATATTCTGATATTATTTATTTTTATAGCAAATTCACCATATGCTTTTCCTCCAGTTGTCATATATCGAGTCTGATTATTATCACATTTATAGGTTAAAGCAGAACAGATTGTAAATGTCGCTAAAACGGTGCCAATAGGAATATCATGTTGTATTTCGAGATCTTTACCATTTATTGTCCTAACTCCACCTACAGCTTGGCATGCTGCAAAAGTGAATTTACTATAACCAAGAATATAAAAAATAAAAGTGAATAATAATATGATCTTCATAAATATTTCCTTTTTTAAAATAAATATAAAGTTATTAATTTTTTACCAAAAGATATAGATGGGAGATGTAATATATTTTTTAAAATATAATGTATTGTGTTTTATTAATGTTATTTAAATTAAAAAAATAAAATAATTTATAATTATTATATATCTAATACTGGTAGAGTTATTAAAGAAAAACCCTACCAATGTGTTTTATTTATAAAATTTGTCTATTTACAGAAAATAAAAATTATAGCCGATAAGATTAACTATACTTTAATTATAGTTAAAAATATTATGCAATTAATTATTATTGTTGTTATTGTTATTACTACCCCAACCGCCATTGTTATTATTGTTATTATTACTACCCCAGCCGCCATTGTTATTGTTGTTATTATTACTACCCCAGCCGCCATTGTTATTGTTGTTATTGTTATTACTACTCCATCCACTATTATTGTTGTTATTGTTGTTGCTACTACCCCAAGAACTTATGGTTGTTACTCTAAATGAATTTAAAAAAACAGGATTTTCATTTGCTAAATAATTTTCATTATTATATGCAAGAATGCTGGCTCCAACCTGTTTCCTTGTGACAAGCCCACTTCCCGTTGGACCTATTTTATAGATTTTTACTGCAAAATTATGTGTTATATTATTCCAAGTACTATTATTGGTACAGATTGAAAACTGATCAGGATTATTTTTCCATCCATTTGAAGCAAAGCGTCCATCATCACACATCGCTTGGGCACCTAATGAATAACCAATTCCCTCAATGTTAGTTTTATATACCCGAGTGCCATTTATGTTTGAGGCAAACTCACCGTAAGCTTTTCCTCCTACTGTCATATAACTAGTCTGATTGTTATCACAGTTATAGGTTTTTGATGGAGTAGCCATGAACGTCGCTAATTCGGTACCAATTGGAGTATTTTCATTTACAGTAATATTTTCACTATTTATTGTTATGGTATCACCAGAAGCATAACAACCAGCAAAAGTTGAAGTGGTATAACTAATAGTATAAAAAATGAAAGCGAATAATAAAATGATCCTCATAAGTGTTTCCTTTGTTAAGATATAATTAGTTTTACAATATTTATGTTATAAATATTATAAATAAAAAAGCTTATAAATAAGCTTACATAAAAATAGTTAGTTATTTATATATATTTTTTTAATCAAAAACTTTTAAAGAAAAATATTTTTTGTCATTATTTTTAATTTAGCATTAATAATGACGTATAGTTAATTTTAGAATATTTATTAATCAAATAGTAATGTTTAATAGATCCTAGTTGAATTTTAAAATTAATTATTGTTATTGTTATTGTTATTGTTATTTATCCAACCACCGTTATTATTGTTGTTATTATTATTAACCCAGCCACCACCGTTATTGTTGTTGTTATTATTATTAACCCAGCCACCACCGTTATTATTGTTGTTATTATTATTAACCCAGCCACCACGGCTATTATTGTTATTGTTATTGTTATTGTTAACCCAATTACTATTATTCTTTTTTATGTTCATCATGGTTGTTACTTTAAAATCATTTAAAAAAACAGGATTTTCTTTTGCTGAAACATTTTCATTATCGTAGAATAATAGCGTTGCTCCAACTTGTTTTTTTGAAAAAGCACCACTTCCTGTTGGTCCTATTTTATAGATTTTTACTGCAAAATTATGGGATATATTATCCCAACTACCACTATTAGTGCAGTTTGATATGTTATCTAGATTACCTTTCCATCCGTTTGATGGAAAATACATATCTCCACACATTGTTTGTACACCAAATGAATAACCAATTCCTTCAATGTTAGTTTTATATACCCGTATGCCACTTATATCTGTAGCAAATTCACCATTTACTCGCCCTCCTGTTGTCATATAACTAGTCTGATTATTATCACAGGTGTAGGTTTGTGATGAGTTTAGTGTGAAGGTAGCTAATTCAGTACCAATAGGAATATCATCTTTTATATCAAGATCATCCCCATTAATTACCAAATTACTACCAATGGCATTACAGCCAGCAAAAGTAATGGCGCTATAACCAAGGCTATAAAAAATAAAGGTGAATAATAGTAGGATCCTCATAAATATTTCCTTTGTTAAAATAGACTTAGAATTACTGATTTTACTGTGCGAATTTTATAAATATATCTAACTAGATGGTTTCTTTAAAAATTTAATATATCTATTTATCTAATTAGCTTTTTGAAGCACTTCAATTAATTGAAAATATTTGATGAATTAATTTATTTAAAATTATTGTATAATTATAAATATGATAATTTTTTAATTTTATTTAAATTTATAATAGTTATGTATCAATATGATTTTTTGTCGTAATCACAAATAAAGCTTTATTTTTAAATTAAATTTAAATTTAAATTTAAATTTAAATTTAATTTAATAATTAATATCCGCAATTTATTTTTATCTTTATAATTATTATTACAATTCAAAGTGTATCAGATCGTTGAATGATCTACTACGGAAAAACTTTCTATTATTGTAAACGCTAGTAATGTATATTTAAATGCACTTTTTTTCTTCATTATTAAAATGTTAACAATAAATATGTATATTATGTATTTTTATGGCAGGGAATAAATTTTCACTTATAAAAAATAAAAATAGAGTTAAAATTATTATTCATTTTTAATATATATAGTTTAGTTAGCCGCTTTCAAATTAAAAAACTTTACTAATTATCATAGTAGTAAGTTATCAATTAATATTGAAGTCAGTTATTTATTTGATTTTTATTTAACTGATTTTCCCGTTAAAAATTTTTTAATTCTTTTTTATATATACTTTAGTTACAATATTGATATTTTTATCAAAATACACAATACTTCAAACATAACATTTATTACACAACTAAAATCATATCGTTTTTATATTATTGGTATATATTATATTTTATTAATGTTTTAAAAATTTTGCTCAATAGATTTTGAACGCTAGCTGTGGTCACGTGACCGAGCGTTAAGAAGCGAACTTACGAGGAAGCGTAATTTATTAACTAATCGATAATAAGGCTACACGGAGCTGACAGAAGGTGAAGCTATTTTTTAGTTGATGTTATTTCTACGTTGCAAGACGGGATTAATAATAATCAACTAATTAGCAAAACAATCGCCTTTAATCCGTATGGTTTTTTTGTTATAACTAATCGCGATAAAGGGACTATCTCACTTAGAATTAGAAAAAGCATTATTAATATTAAAAAGAACAACGATTCAACCTAATGTTAAATATTCAGATGATAAGCAAGAAACGTTTATTTTTGGTTTGAGCCACAGTGCTCGTATCATAGAGAAGCAAAATTAAAAGCTTGATATTGGTATGGTTGAAATTACATTACCGAATTGGTTGTATCAAGGAATTACTTAAACCAAAATATTACAATTTCCTTATTCGGAAAGCGATTAACTGACGTCTTTATGAAATTGCACGTAAACATTGTGGAAGTGAGCACGAATTTGTTATTTCTCTTGAAAAGCTATATTTAAAAACAGGTAATACTTCGAATAAAGCTGAGTTTAAACGACTAATTAAAAAACTTTGTACAGTAAATGAGTTACCTGATTATAAAATTGTTTCTGATACAGAAAATGATAAAGTTATTTTTTTAAAATTGTCTATTGGATCCCATAGAAACAGATCTGTTGTGTAAATGCGAAAAAGATAAACGTGAAGTTTATAAGCTGAAAAAACAGTTGTTAAGTAGTTCTCAATCATGAAACCTTTTCTAATATCCTCCAAATCTTAAGCATGGGGTTTGTGGTTTTTGTCTGAAAAAATAGTATATGAGTGTTTTAAGGGGTTTAAAATGCAAAAAATTTTTTTCATAAAAAATACTTACAATTCTTCATAAGTAAGTAAAGCATTTATGAGTGAACGAATGAGGGAGCCAAATTTAGTTAATTTTGCCAAAAATCGGGAGAGCTAATCGGTTAAAATTTAATCAAATCAGGTGAAGTCTTTTTGATTAGAAAGTTAGGTTAATTTTGCACATTATTTTGAGAAAGTTATCCACAACTAAAGTGAATAAAAAAGCGGTAAAAGATTAATTATGTATAAGTTAAAGCGTAAATTTTCTTTTAATTACATCAATCAATAAAGTTTTTATATTAATTAAATGTGTAAAGTCCGATGCTATATGTCTGAAGTCCGAAGGCTTAGGTATGAAGTATAAAAATAGACAACCGCTGGTAATATAAACTGCTTTAACTAGCACCATATTCTTTAAAATTTGAGGCTATGGTAGATGTTACAAAGAAATTGATAAAAAATAAATTGAAAATATTACGTTCCCATAAACGCAAAACAACCGGATTTCTTATCATCTCTGATGTCAATATTTCAACTTTTGTGAGATAAGTAAGTTAGAGAATATAAAAATGGAAATGGATGGCTTTTAATATTTAAAAGTCACCTTTAAAGGGTGGTATTTTAATTATACATTATTGCAATTTTCCTTAATTGAATTTTCATATGAAATATATTTTCGAGAAGGTTCAAGATTCCAGGAGGCCTTTTCCCTAGCAATAATAAAGTGACAAACTAATTGGCTTCTCATACTAGCAATAGAATCGATCTTATTATCTGGATTATTATACCATCCCTCATCAAAATAGTGATGGGAGACAAGTTCATTAAAGAAGTTATTTGTTTGGTCATTATTAACATATCTACCACAATCGGTAGGGGTTACTTTTAAGGTTACTAAATGTTTTTTTAATCTATGGTCATAACGTAAAGCCCACGAGAAATTATCAATATAGCGGTCGCATATATTTTTATTTTGTAAGGGATAAAGCGCTTGATCGTTATTTTTAAAAGAAAACTTAGCATCATTTTCAGGTTTATCTGGAAGTTGAAGATTAATTATTGGTTTTATCTGTTTTGTTGCATTGTACCATTGAATTTGATAGAGACGAGCTGAATCTATGCCATCCTTATCAGTATAAAATAAAGCCATAATAGGTGGAGATTTTGGGGCACTGTTGCAAAGATCGTGATGCGGTAGCCTTATTTGTTGGTGAAGGTCTTACGTTTCAAAGACTCTACTCACCAGACACATCTCACCCAAAGGATGGCCGAAGTAAAACGACTCTGCCTGACCTTTACGCAGCGCCCGCATCACTTCAATCCCTTTTATTGTGGCATAAGCCGTCTTCATCGATTTAAAACCCAGCGTGGCACTGATTATCCGCTTCAGTTTGCCATGATCGCATTCGATAACGTTATTCCGGTACTTAATCTGTCGGTGCTCAAGGTCAGACGGACATTGACCTTCACGTTTAAGCCGGGTGAGCGCACGAGCGTATGTCGGAGACTTGTCTGTATTGATAACACGTGGGATCTGCCCCTGTTTTACGTTGTTTAAAATTTTACCCAGAAACCGGTATGCCGCTTTGCTGTTACGCCGTGGTGAAAGGTAAAAATCCAGAGTACGCCCTCTGTTGTCTACGGCGCGATACAGATAAGCCCACCGGCCATTCACCTTTACATAAGTTTCATCAATGTGCCACGGGCAGAGAGAGGAAGGGTTCCGCCAGTACCAGCGCAGCCGTTTTTCCATTTCAGGCGCATAACGCTGGACCCAGCGATAGAGGGTGGTGTGGTCGACATGCACACCGCGTTCGGCCAGCATCTCCTGTAATTCACGATAACTGATGCCGTATTTGCAGTACCAGCGTACTGCCCACAGGATGATGTCGCGGGTAAAGTGTCGGCCTTTAAAAACATTCATGTTGGGCACCATTGATTAAATCGTTAGGAAAGATTATCAGCAATCCGACCCGATCTTTGCAACAGTGCCGAAATTTTTTCCTCAGTCATTGCCAGTTAAATGAATTAAGCCTAGCTGTCTGCACATCAACACCGTTTTCATTGGATCTGTTACAAATATGAGCATAAATAGAGTGATCTGTTTTAATAAAACAGGATACTTTAATAACAAAATATAATTTTATTATTGTTGTGTAAAACGCTAAAACGTAAAAATAGAAGTCGCATTGTTGTAAGGATGGTACTGTTATAAGATCTTATGTCGTCGAATATTAGATAAAAATATCACCATAATCCCTTTGTGACTAGCTATCTCATGACTAAATTCTAGCATATCACGTGCTCTGAGATGTTTCATTACTAACTCCATCAGTGTGACACGTCGATGCTTTATGAAATTTGCAACAGTGCCGATGCGTTTGGTGAGCAACGTCTTTGAAACTTAAAACCTTCACCAATAAATAAGGCTGCCGCATCACGATATTTGCAACAGTGCCCCAGGTCTTCACCAACAAATAAGATTACCTTATCACGAAATTTGTAACAGTGATTAAAATGTCGCCCTAAAACGATATTATTTCTCTTTACAGGAAAATATAAATATGAAACTATTAAAGGCCAAAGCAAGTTTATTTGCATACTGCTTTAATATTTTTTACTGCTGATATAATTAAAACTAATTGTTGTTGGTTTAATAGGTTTGAAATAAGTGCTATAAAAAGAATGGTATACTCCAGAGATTGAATTTTCTTTTTATACTTAAAGTAAATACAAACCTGATGTGTTTTGAATAGTTTAAATAATGATAGATTAAAATTATCCAGAGGAATAGTTTTCTTAACAAAAGAAAAGACGATAGCCTGCATTAACTATAGTGATTGAACCACTGAATAAAGAATTTTAAAAATGAGATTATTTGTTTTTACAGTGAATTAACTATGAGAGTAAAAGTAGAATTGTTTTTATTTAAATAAATATTCAGTTTGTAAAAATAATAAATAAAAATCAAATCTCATAAAGACGATTTTAATTAAAAATATAAATTTTGTAAAATGTATAAACTAATCTATAAATATAAATTAGTTAATCAAATGATATGGGTAATTTATAAGATAACATCATATTGATAATGAAATATAATCACACAGTGTTTCACTATTTGGAAAATGAATTACCTTAATTTACTAAGAAAAAATCAATGAATTTAAATTAGTAGAAAAACATAATAAAGATGAAAATAAAAATAATAAAAAGGATATTTATTTTAATATATTAAAGGAGAATTTAAATGAAATTTAAACATCTTATGCTTTCTTTGGGAATAATGAGTAAACAACCTAATGCAGCGATTATTGCTATCGCAGCTGTTCCATTTGAACCTTTAACCGGTGAAATTGGTAAAAAACAATTTTATAAAATCGCTGATTTGATTAAACAGATATCATTTAACCGCGATGTAGATAAAGATATTTTCCAGTGGTGGTTATCTTTGCCTGATAATGCGCGTAATGAGACAATTCAAGTTAATGTTAAAACATTACCTGATATACTGACTCAATTAAACGACTTTGTTGCACTTGAATGTTATGAGCCGGTTCAGATTTGGGGTAATGGCTGTAGCCTTGATAATACTATTCTGAGAAATGCTTTTGAAAGTTATAAAATAAAACCCTTCTGGGATCAGAGTCATGATCGTGATGTTCGAACGGTAGTTGAAATCGGTCGTCAGATAGGGATGCATCCTAATAATCAGCCTTTTATTGGCATTAAGTACAAAATGCTAGATGAGGCAATTCATCAGGCTAAATATGTCTCAGTTATCTATTCAGCACTCTTACAAAGATATAACTGGAATAACAGTGCCCAAGGTGGTGGCAACAGCGGTAACGTCAACTGGAATAATAGAGGACTGGTGCAGAGAGGCACTATTGCAAAAATCGGGTCGGATTGCTGATAATCTTTCCTAACCATTTAATTAAAGGTGCCCAACATGATTGATGAAATGTATGTAAGGGCTAATGACCAGTGGGCTTATTTGTATCGCGCTGTAGACCACAGAGGGCGTACTCTGGATTTTTACCTTGCCCCCACGGCGTAACAGCAAAGTGGCTACGGGTTTCTGGGTAAAATTTTAAATAACGTGAAACAAGGATAGCTCTCACGCGTTATCAATACGGATAAGTCTCCGACATACGCTCGTGTGCTTGCTCAGCTCAAACGTGAAGGTCAATGTCCGTCTGACGTTGGAACACCGATAGATTAAGTACCGAAATAACGTTATCGAATGCGACCATGGCAAACTGAATCGGATAATCAGTGCCCTGCTGGGGTTTAAATCGATGAAGACAGCTTATGCCACGATAAAAGGGATTGAAGTGATGCGGGCGCTGCTGCGTAAAGGCCAGGCTAAGTCCTTTTACTTTGTCCATCATCTGGGGAAGACCTTCACCAACAAATAAGGCTGCCGCAGCACGAAATTTGCAACAGTGCCTAAATAACATAAAATTTAAAAAGGAATAAACTATGAAAAATAAAAAAATTTTTTTAGGAATAATGTTAACCTTTTTTATCAATACTGCTTTTTCTGATAGTCTAAAAATAGAAAATCCTAATGAATTTAATATTAAAATATATTATAGTGATAATTTAGTACTAAATTCAAATAACAAATTTATTAACGATGAGAGACATCCTAATAAAAATGAAAAAGAAATACGAGTAATAGTTGATAATGGAAACATCCTAAAAAAAACTTTAATGTCTTCTGCTGATAGAAACAGTAACAGTAAAGGATGTAATTATTCAATGATAATAACAAAAAATAATGGCTGGAAAGTTGATAATGTAATAAGTGAAAGCTCATGTTCACCATCAGAAAATCATTACGATCCAGCAAAAGAATCTATTACATACACGATAATCAATAAATCACCGAATCCTGTTTATCCAGCATTTTCTGTTAATAAATCTAATTCTTTTGTTGCAGATTCTATCTCAGACTTTATACAACCAAATGAGTCAAGAAAATATGATATAAAAGACAAATTTTGGAGAAGTATAGGAATTAAAAATGGCAAAAAAGTACAAACTGCTATTTTTGAACCATTCGAACAAGAGTATATAAAATGTTCACAGTTAGAATTAGTTGACAAAAGTAAAAATTATATTTTCCATGAAGATGGAAAATGTACTTCCATAAAATAGAATATTATACAAATAATAAAAGCACTGTTGCAAATTTCGTGCTGCGGCAGCCTTATTTGTTGGTGAAGGTCTTCCCCAGATGATGGACAAAGTAAAAGGACTTAGCCTGGCCTTTACGCAGCAGCGCCCGCATCACTTCAATCCCTTTTATCGTGGCATAAGCTGTCTTCATCGATTTAAACCCCAGCAGGGCACTGATTATCCGATTCAGTTTGCCATGGTCGCATTCGATAACGTTATTTCGGTACTTAATCTATCGGTGTTCCAACGTCAGACGGACATTGACCTTCACGTTTGAGCTGAGCAAGCACACGAGCGTATGTCGGAGACTTATCCGTATTGATAACGCGTGAGAGCTATCCTTGTTTCACGTTATTTAAAATTTTACCCAGAAACCCGTAGCCACTTTGCTGTTACGCCGTGGGGGCAAGGTAAAAATCCAGAGTACGCCCTCTGTGGTCTACAGCGCGATACAAATAAGCCCACTGGTCATTAGCCCTTACATACATTTCATCAATCATGTTGGGCACCTTTAATTAAATGGTTAGGAAAGATTATCAGCAATCCGACCCGATTTTTGCAACAATGCGATATTATTTTGATTAAAAAACTGGATCGTCTTGGTCGTGATACAGCAGGTATGATCCCATTAATAAAAGAGTTCGACCGGGAAGGGGTGGCGATACGATTTTTAGATGATGGTATCAGTACCGAAGGTACAATGGGCAAAATGATAGTCACCATCTTATTCAGCAGTTGCTCAGACAGAACGCCAACTTATTTTGGAACGGACAAACAAAGGCCGGCTAGAAGAAAAGTTAAAGGGTGTTCAATTTGGACGTAAGCTTAGTGTTGATCGAGAGAAAATTAAACAACTGCGTTCTCAGGGAATAGGAGCAACAGCAATTGCCAGGCAATTAAAAAGAGCGCGGTCAACAGTTTATAAAGTGCTTGATAATTAACATGTACCCGTAATTCTTACGGCACTGTTGCAACAGCGCCCTAAGAATTGTTATTTAATATTACAGAACAATTAAAATTATTATCCTTAAATACAGCATAATTTAAGTGGTTTACCTGATTATTTCCAGTAATACCCTATTATATTATCATTAAGCAAATGAAAATTCATAAAAATATATCGTTTCTTGAGAGGGCAATATTAGGCGGAGGCGCTGATAAAGAAATATTAATTTAAAAAATGGGCTAGAAGTGATCCGCAACATAAGCGAGCAGGACGGGAAATCATTGAAAAAATAATGGAAGTTATAGAAAACGATAGTACTGTTTTAGAATTAAATGATGGAGAGTTATCATCCATTAGCCGTTTACCTCATATTCCCGATTGTGTTCGTAGGTTATATATTAAAATGCTGGCCTTAATGGAGTTACTGAGTTACCAGATGACTTGGAAGAGCTTGAAGCAGAAATGCTCCTCTACATAGCATAACATCCTTACCACATAAACTTTCTGTTATAAAACTAGAGTATCTATTAAATTTTAATCAATTAAATAACCTTACAAGTGAATTAAAAGTTTTAAAAATAAATAATTGTGACTCACTCAATTTACCAATGGACTTACCTTACTCCCTTGAAGAACTAATTGTTTTTTCATACATTAAAATAAAATGGGGTATTGAATCACTCCATCATTCATTAAATTAAACCTTGGGAATGTATATATTGAACTGAATGTTTTAAAAGGGCATGATAATTTAAAAAGAAATGGTTTTGATATTAAAGCAACTTTATATTTTAATATAGGGGATGTAGTTTATGGTTTAGCTATCAGTCGATCAATGATAACAAGAGAATTAGCAACACTTTATGGTGGGAAAGAAATTGTAATACAAAATACATTAACCAACTCTGTATGGGATCATAGATCACCAGAGGAATTTAGCAGAGATGAGACTATTGCTTAAAGGTTAAGAGATATTGAAAGAGGCATAGCATTTAGATATTTTCTTTCTAGACATCCAAAATATAATGTAACAAATTAATTGATGGAAAAGGATTTGGACTGAAAAAAATTTAACTCAAATCTAATCTGACGCTGGCACCAGAAAAGCTGGGTAACTGTCAGATCAGGTCTGAGCTAGTACATATAAAAGTATAAATAGAAGTGATATACAACCACTATTATAAATTCTGCTGAAAAATAGATAAGTTAAATTCTTCTTTAATTATTTATTATCAATTTTAAACAACTTCTTCATCTCGTCATTTGAAAGACCAGTTGACATTTTTATAATATTTTTATCAACACCATTCTCAAGAAGCTGGCGAGCTATCTTCATTACAGCTTTTTTTTCACCCTCTTGAATACCTTTTTGAATCCCTTCTTGGATATCTTCAATCTTACCTTTTTGTTCGCCTTCTCGACGTAACTGTTCTGCAATAGTCATAACGACCTCCCGATAATCATCCGCTTTTTCCGCAATCTGATGCAAAAACTGTTTGCATCCGAAGTATTCCCCCGCTCAACAACATAATACATTTTTTTTAATTAGTTTAATTACATCTCGTTAAACCACTAATTTTTTATATTACTCAATTGATAGTCATAATTATTTTCTACTTAATTCTTTAGTAAGGAATGTAATTCTCTGTTATTACATAGAAGCTCTATTCATATTTGCAATAGTGCTCAAAAAATACAGGTAGAGTTATAATCAATAAACTCTACCTGTCTACTTTTTATTATAGAATTTATTTTATATAAAATATTTTTTAAAAATATTAACTTTAATTAATTCCCATAGATGAAAGAACTCTATGGATATATTTACAATCTTTTACTTACACTCAAGAGTGTCATCAATAAAATTAATATTATTATTTTAGTTTCTATTGGAATTAACATTTGTATTGGTATTTTTGTTGATATTCTGATTCAGATTTTTATTAACATTAACATTCTCATTCGTGTTTTGGTTGGTATTGTCGTTTCCACCCTGGTTACCGCCTAAGTTTCCACCCTGATTACCGCCTAAGTTACCACCTTGGTTACCGCCTAAGTTACCACCTTGGTTACCGCCTAAGTTACCACCTTGGTTACCGCCTAAGTTTCCACCCTGGTTGCCACCTAAGTTTCCACCCTGGTTGCCACCTAAGTTTCCACCCTGGTTGCCACCTAAGTTTCCACCCTGGTTGCCACCTAAGTTTCCACCGTGGTTACCGCCTAAGTTTCCACCCTGGTTACCGCCTAGGTTTCCACCCTGGTTACCGCCTAAGTTTCCACCCTGATTACCGCCTAAGTTTCCACCCTGGTTGCCACCTAAGTTTCCACCCTGGTTGCCACCTAAGTTTCCACCGTGGTTACCGCCTAAGTTTCCACCGTGGTTACCACCTAAGTTTCCACCCTGGTTACTGCCCCAGAATCCACCTTGGTTACCACCTTGATTACTGCCCCAGAATCCACCCTGGTTGCCACCTTGGTTACCGCCTAAGTTTCCACCCTGGTTACTGCCCCAGAATCCACCCTGGTTGCCACCTAAGTTTCCACCGTGGTTACCGCCTAAGTTTCCACCCTGGTTGCCACCTAAGTTTCCACCCTGATTACTGCCCCAGAATCCACCCTGGTTGCCACCTTGGTTACCGCCTAAGTTTCCACCCTGGTTACTGCCCCAGAATCCGCCCTGGTTGCCACCTAAGTTTCCACCCTGATTACTGCCCCAGAATCCGCCCTGGTTGCCACCTAAGTTTCCACCCTGATTACTGCCCCAGAATCCACCCTGGTTACCACCTAAGTTTCCACCCTGATTACTGCCCCAGAATCCGCCCTGATTGCCACCTAAGTTTCCACCCTGGTTACCGCCTAAGTTTCCACCCTGGTTGTTATTGCTACTTATGTTTTGATTGCTATTAATATTCTCATTTTTATTCACATTCTCATTTTTATTAATATTCTCATTTTTATTCATATTTTCGTTATCGTTATTTGAAAAACCATTCATAAAAAATCTCCTTAATGTTTATTAACTCAGTGATAATTAATAAAAAAACAAATAATAATTTCACTAAAATTACCATTTTTTATCTATATTCATGCTATTTATTAAAACGATCAAAACCATAGCAGGTTATTATTTGATCTACTATGGATTTTTTCTCTGGTAATAGAAAAAAAATTTCACTTTTAATAAAAATTAATGATGTAAATGAATAAGAAATTTATTATTAATTGTTTTTTATAAAAATGATTAATTTATTTTTACTACATTATTAAAGTTATAATGATTATTTTAAATTTTCTTTCATTATTCAATTTAATATCATTTTCTTAAGTAGCATCACATTATTTTTTTCAAAAAGCTAAAGTGATAATCCATAACAAATATAGATAGAATTAAAAATTTCTACCCATATGATTTTTTATCAAATTATATTTTATAAATGTATTTAAGAAAATTTAATTTTCATAGATAAAAAAGACCACTAAGGTATTTGCAGATTTTTACTCTCAGTCAAGAATATCACTATTCAAATAGCACTGTTACAAAGATCATGGTCACTGATAATCTTTCCTAACGATTTAACCAATGGTGCCCAATATAAATATTTTTAAAAGCCGATACTTTACCTGCGACATCATTCTTTGGACGGTAAGCTGATACTGCAAATATGCTATCAGCTATCGTGAACCCCAAGAAATACTGGCTGAACGTGGAGTCAGAGTCCAATCATCCGACCCTTTATCGTTGGGTTCAGCACTATACGCCAGAAATAGAAAAACGGCTGCGGTGGTACTGGCGTAACCCTTCCGCTCTTTACCCGTGGCACATTAATAAAACGTATATAAAAGGTGAATGGCCAACGGGCTTATCTGTACCGGTTCGTTGATAATAAAGGTCACACAATTGATTTTTATCTTTCTGCACGTCGCAATACCAAAGCGGCTTATCGATAAAATCATCAATAACGTGAAAAAGTGGCAGCTCCCCCCAATTTATTAATACGGACAAAGCACCAGGCATATAGTTGTGCTCTGGTATTACTGAAGCAAGCGGGGAAATGCCAGGTAACCCCCCCTTTTACTATAGTCATCCTGTAGATGAGGTAGTCTGGTAAGCAGATTTTTAAAATGTAACCATCTGTTATTACATAGAATTTATATCCATGTTTGCAATGGTGTCATTTATTTTTTCGTTTTGTATTTGATCACCACTATAATTTCTTACCCACTTAATGCCTTGACGACTACCGCAATTAATGCAGATATAACCACCATCATTTCCTCCCTGATTACTACCCCAGAATCCACCCTGGTTGTCACCTAAGTTACCACCCTGGATACTGCCCCAGAATCCACCCTGGTTGTCACCTAAGTTACCACCCTGGATACTGCCCCAGAATCCACCCTGGTTACCACCCTGCATCAGCTTAACAATCAATATGATCGGGATAGCCTGGTTGCCACCTAAGTTTCCACCCTGGTTGTTGTCCCAGAAACCTCCTTGGTTGCTATCCTGATTACTACCCCAGAATCCACCTTGATTGCCACCCTGATTACTGCCCCAGAATCCACCTTGATTGCCACCCTGATTACTGCCCCAGAATCCATCCTGATTGCCACCCTGGTTTCCACCTTGGTTATTGCCCCAGAATCCACCTTGATTGCCACCGTGGTTACTGCCCCAGAATCCATCCTGATTGCCACCCTGGTTACCGCCTAGGTTTCCACCTTGGTTATTGCCCCAGAATCCATCCTGATTGCCACCCTGGTTACCGTCTAAGTTTCCACCTTGGTTATTGCCCCAGAATCCACCTTGATTGCCACCCTGATTACTGCCCCAGAATCCACCCTGATTGCCACCCTGGTTACCGCCTAAGTTTCCACCTTGGTTATTGCCCCAGAATCCACCTTGATTGCCACCCTGATTACTGCCCCAGAATCCACCCTGATTGCCACCCTGGTTACCGTCTAAGTTTCCACCTTGGTTATTGCCCCAGAATCCACCTTGATTGCCACCCTGGTTACCGCCTAGGTTTCCACCTTGGTTACTACCCCAGAATCCACCCTGGTTGCTGCTCCAGAATCCACCCTGGTTACCGTCTAAGTTTTCACCCTGGTTACCGCCTAAGTTACCACCTTGGTTACCGTCTAAGTTTCCACCCTGGTTACCGCCTAAGTTTACATTTTGGTTGCTATTGTTATTTGTGTTTTGATTGTTATTTATGTTTTGATTACCACTTAAGCCACCTATACCTTGCTCACTGCCAATATTACCGCCGCTATTGCAACCACTATCCTGGTTACCGCCTAGGTTTCCACCCTGATTACCACCTAGGTTTCCACCCTGGTTACCGTCTAAGCTTCCACCCTGGTTACCGCCTAAGCTTCCACCCTGATTACCGTCTAGGTTTCCACCCTGGTTACCGTCTAGGTTTCCACCCTGGTTACCGTCTAAGTTTCCACCCTGATTACCGTCTAAGTTTCCACCCTGATTACCACCTAGGTTTCCACCCTGGTTACCGTCTAAGCTTCCACCATGGTTACCGCCTAAATTTCCACCTTGGTTACTACCCCAGAATCCACCCTGGTTGCTGCTCCAGAATCCACCCTGGTTACCGTCTAAGTTTTCACCCTGGTTACCGCCTAAGTTACCACCTTGGTTACCGTCTAAGTTTCCACCCTGGTTACCGCCTAAGTTTACATTTTGGTTGCTATTGTTATTTGTGTTTTGATTGTTATTTATGTTTTGATTACCACTTAAGCCACCTATACCTTGCTCACTGCCAATATTACCGCCGCTATTGCAACCACTATCCTGGTTACCGCCTAGGTTTCCACCCTGATTACCACCTAGGTTTCCACCCTGGTTACCGTCTAAGCTTCCACCCTGGTTACCGCCTAAGCTTCCACCCTGATTACCGTCTAGGTTTCCACCCTGGTTACCGTCTAGGTTTCCACCCTGGTTACCGTCTAAGTTTCCACCCTGATTACCACCTAAATTTCCACCCTGGTTACCGTCTAAGTTTCCACCCTGATTACCGTCTAAGTTTCCACCTTGGTTACTACCCCAGAATCCACCCTGGTTGCTGCTCCAGAATCCACCCTGGTTACCGTCTAAGTTTTCACCCTGGTTACCGCCTAGGTTTCCACCCTGATTACCACCTTGGTTACCGTCTAAGTTTCCACCCTGGTTACCGCCTAAATTTCCACCTTGGTTACTACTCCAGAATCCACCCTGGTTACCGTCTAAGCTTCCACCCTGGTTGCCACCTAGGTTTCCACCTTGGTTACTACCCCAGAATCCACCCTGGTTACTGCCCCAGAATCTTCCTTGGTTACTGCCCCAACTGTTACCCCAGCTACTACTGCCACTGTGGCTACCACTGCTTATGTGGGCCCCTGCACTACCGCTTAAGCCACCTCCGAGGTTAACATCTAATAAACCACCTCCGAGGTTAATACCTAGCCCACCTCCAATACCACCACCAATATCACCGCCAATATCACCGCCACGGTTGCAACCACCATCCTGGTTACTGCTCGAACTGTTACTCCAGCTACTACTGCCACTGTGGCTACCACTGCTTATGTGGCCACCCGCACTACCGCCTAAGCCACCTCCGAGGTTAACATCTAATAGACCACCTCCGAGGTTAATACCTAGCCCACCTCCAATACCACCACCAATATAACCGCTAATATCACCACCGCTATTGCAACCACTATACTGGTTACTATCGACTAAGTTTCCACCTTGGTTACTGCCCCAGAATCCACCCTGGTTGTTATTGTTATTTATGTTTTGATTGCTATTAATATTCTCATTTTTATTCATATTTTCGTTATCGTTATTTGAAAAAACATTCATAAAAAGTCTCCTTAATGTTTATTAACCCCATTAATAATCAATAAAAAAACAAATAATAATTTCACTAAAATTACCATTTTTTATCTATATTCATGCTATTTATTAAAACGATTAAAACCATAGCAGGTTATTATTTGATCTACTATGGATTTTTTCTCTGGTAATAAGAAACAAAATTTTACTTTTAATAAAAATGAATGATGTAAATGGCACTATTGCAAACATGGATATAAATTCTATGTAATAACAGGTGGTTACATTTTAAAAATCTGCTTACCAGACTACCTCATCTACAGGATGACTATAGTAAAAAGGGGGGTTGCTTGGCATTTCCCCGCTTGCTTCAGTAATACCAGAGCACAACTATATGCCTGGTGCTTTGTCCGTATTAATAAATTGGGGGGGGGAGCTGCCACTTTTTCACGTTATTGATGATTTTACCGATAAGCCGCTTTGGTATTGCGACGTGCAGAAAGATAAAAATCAATTGTGTGACCTTTATTATCAACGAACCGGTACAGATAAGCCCGTTGGCCATTCACCTTTTATATACGTTTTATTAATGTGCCACGGGCAAAGAGCGGAAGGGTTACGCCAGTACCACCGCAGCCGTTTTTCTATTTCTGGCGTATAGTGCTGAACCCAACGATAAAGGGTCGGGTGATTGGACTCTGACTCCACGTTCAGCCAGCATTTCTTGGGGTTCACGATAGCTGATAGCATATTTGCAGTATCAGCTTACCGCCCAAAGAATGATGTCGCGGGTAAAGTGTCGGTTTTTAAAAACATTTATATTGGGAACCATTGACTAAATGGTCAGTGGAAATCATCATCGATCTGATATTTGCAACATTAATTTCTCTTTTTGTTTGCTTTTTAATTTCTTTAAATTAACATAATGCCTACATACGTGGGGGTGTTTCTTAATATTTCTTGCAATTTCATTTAATGAAAATGTCTTCCCCACACCCATGATGAAGTTACATCAGCAAAATGCTTGGCACTATTACAAATATGGATAGAAATTCTATGTGATAACAGATGGTTACATTTTAAAAACCTGCTTACCAGACTACCTCATTTACAGGATGACTATAGTAAAAAGGGGGGGGTGCCTGGCATTTCCCCGCTTGCTTCAGTAATACCAGAGCACAACTATATGCCTGGTGCTTTGTCCGTATTAATAAATTGGGGGGAGTTGCCACTTTTTCACGTTATTGATGATTTTACCGATAAGCCGCTTTGGTATTGCGACGTGCAGAAAGATAAAAATCAATTGTGTGACCTTTATTATCGACGAACCGGTACAGATAATCCCGTTGGCCATTCACCTTCTATATACGTTTTATTAATGTGCCACGGGCAAAGAGCGGAAGGGTTACGCCAGTACCACCGCAGCCGTTTTTCTATTTCTGGCGTATAGTGCTGAACCCAACGATAAAGGGTCGGGTGATTGGACTCTGACTCCACGTTCAGCCAGCATTTCTTGGGGTTCGCGATAGCTGATACCATATTTGCAGTATCAGCTTACCGCCCAAAGAATGATGTCGCGGGTAAAGTGTCTGTTTTTAAAAATATTTATATTGGGCACTATTGGTTAAATCGTTAGGAAAGATTATCAGCGATCATGATCTTTGTAACAGTGCCGAGTAAAGACTCTCTGGTTATTTTTAAAAATAAACTTTTACTTATAAATCTTGCTAGTTATCACTAAAGAGGGTAACTTGCCGATCGCGGTAGCGCTTTTGCTCACCGAAGGCCACCGGGATATCATTAAGCGTTAATACTTTACCACCTTCCGCTACCCCTGATATTACCTTAAGATCTTTTAACCGTTGTTTTTCACTTGCTATTTTCTCTGCCGCTTGTTCAGCATCCAGTAAATTGAGAAATTGTCCTTGAAAGATAAACTCGGTTGGCACACAGTTTTTGCGCCCCAAAGCCAGATCCCATACCGGGTGCTGCAAAGCCTTCACCAAGGTTGATAACAAATCTGCTGGCACTGCCAGCAAAACCGCAAAAGCACGATCCTGTAAGTAGTAGCGGTAGGTGATTTTTGTCCCACCACCCACAGCTTTCTTGCCGCCGCTAGTTTTTGGGATCAGTAAACTCTGCCAAGGGTCTTTATCATCATAGCCACTACCTACCATATGAAAATCACACAACAAAGGTTCGCGTAAAGCGATGGTACCATTTTTATCCTGTCGGGAAAAACCGAGCACTTGCATATCAAGATCGGCAAACCGAGCTAGTAATGGTTTTTGAGAACCAGCCGCACCTAAAGCAGCGCAGATAATCCCCAATACCCCTGATTTGGTAGGAAAAGGTAAACTATTTCGCATGCCAAAGCGGGAATCATGCCCCCAACTCTGTAACGGCCCTTCAAGCCAGAGCAATAAATAAGGATGGCTCATAGCTTACTCCACATGGCTGTGTAATTTCACGATCAAATCATCAATACTAAATGTTTCGTCTTCGCCCCATTCGTAGTCACCTAATTTGCCAAACAAGCTACCAGATAGCGCTTCTTTGCTAGTCAAATAATTTTTTAACTCTTTGATACTCGGTGCCAGAAAACCGGCCTGGGTGGCTTTTACTGGCGTTTCAAAAGGTACCTGCAAACGTTGTCCTTTGCGTACTAATACTTTGGCAAATTCCCATGGACTAGCAGCTGACTGTGTGGTTTGACGGGCAGAAGGCACTGCAACAAATAACGCTTTAGTGAATGCATTAATCGCTTGTTTTATATCTACTTTCATATCCGCTCCACCTAGAGTTTGTGCTAATTGACCTAAATCCAAACTGATATAACGATAATATGTGGCTGAATTGAACTCGAAGCTCCCTATATGAGCAGAGCCGGCTCCAGTTTGCCGATCATCAAGGGCGGTAAAAAATTCAACTTCATTAGCCACTTTATGTGTCGAGATGGCATGGCTAAAACTGGCAGCGGCCTCCACATTCATATCCGCAGCTTTGGCAACCATGCGACCAAATAGTGCAATGTCTAACGCATCAATTGCTGGAGTGAGAGCTTTTTTAGCTACTTTGGCTAATTCTTTATCTTTGATTTTGTCTACATCAAAATGCAAATTTTTAGCATGCTCAGCAAAGGCGCACACTTCTGTTGCACTAATAAACAGCAAAGTATCGTCTGCCAGTACTTTCGCTATTTTATCGCTACAACTAGCCGCCTGCTCGGAATTAGCTCCGGCTGCCATACATTCTAGTGTTAATAGCTCTGCCACTTTTTTAGTTCGCATTCCCAGTTTGATACCAAAATCTTGCAGTGCTAAACGAACCTGGCGTTTCCAACATTGAGAACTAACCCTGGCACGCGTTACCCCTCCGACTATCGCAGTTTTGGACGCACCGATATCATCGCGATTTAAACAAGAAACCGGGAAAGATTGTAGAATATGGTATTCAATACGAATATTTTTCAGTGATTGCATCATGCTGATTCCTTTTGGTTAAAATAATAGAAGGTCGATACGGGAACTATTTGCAATAGTCCACAACCGAAACTGCGGCCTCGCCCTAACCCTTTACTAAAACTGGAGTGAAAACTATCTTGATCGATAACGGATAGGTTGCCGCTCAAAGTGGCTTGTTGTAGGGTGACTAGGCGTTGCGCCTTATCCTGGAATTGCTGCACATTAATAGCTGCAACTTGTAAATGAATCGGGTCAACGCTAAAACCCCAATTTTTGGTCGCGCGCTCAATAAACCAAGCAGCGATAGCTTCTCGCCCTTTAATTGGAAATATTTTTTTGCTTTGGTTACTGCGGCGTGTAGGCGACACAGTGATGGTAAAACGGTAATGTTGATGTAATAAAAAGTCAGGAGGTATTAGTTTGGTTTCAATGATACCATGATTGACTTGCTGCGGTAAGCGATCCGATAGTATCAATAGTTGGCGATATTGATGATCGCCCCCTTTATCCACCCATTGAATGCCACTTGATTCACTGCTTTGTTTGGCTTCTTGGCTGCGGACATCTTCAAACAGCCCATACACAACACGATGTAAAGAATAGAGATCAGTGATTTTCAGTGCTTTAATTGCAGCTCGATCCAGGCGCAGCACACTGATATAGCTTGTCATGCTTCCTCCTGATTTTTTTCGCCAAGATTGCGATAGAACTGCTGCGCCCAACGCGCTTTTTTACCGCTTGAATTCTTATGAAACTCGCATAAATCTTCTAGCAATGCCGCATAATCTAATGGTCGAGTGACATGGCTTTGCATCAAACGAAGTAGAGGACGCAAAATACGACAAACCTCTTTCGTATCCTCACAAGCCAGCAGGCGCCGCAGACGTGCTTTGGCTTGCTCACTTTGATTACCTTCCTTAAAGATACAGGCAATAGCTTTACCGATTCTTAGAACTCCA
Source organism: Arsenophonus sp. aPb (assembly GCF_029873475.1). Lineage (NCBI taxonomy): Bacteria > Pseudomonadati > Pseudomonadota > Gammaproteobacteria > Enterobacterales > Morganellaceae > Arsenophonus > Arsenophonus sp. aPb. The sequence continues at coordinate 62,721 of NZ_CP123500.1, read as the reverse complement.
TTCTCGGTTTGATTACTGCGCGCAACTGCTGCGGCAATCAAGGCAAAAGGTAACCGGGCGTTAGCATATTCCAGCTTTACATTGAATGCTGCGAGCGTTTCCCAGCACTGGTATTCCGTAGCGGGATTATCGCTCCTACGCATACGGGCAGCAAAGCCTTTATCCTGTTGACAACGCTGGAATAAGTAATCAACAAAGGCGATACTGCGATTAGTAGATTGTGTATTCATGCCTTATCCTGTTTTAAATAGATTGCTAAATTAGGTTTCGCTTTCGCCCAGGCATCCAATTGGCGAGTGGTCTGATAGGGGCAAGTTTGGTTAAATACCTGTTCGGCATAGCGAGCAAATTGACGCCGCAATTGGTGGCAGATATCCGGTTTATCACAGTAATCAAGAAGTTGTTGAGCGTGTCGTTCACAGAGTTGCCAGAAAAGATGCATAGCTCTCTTCGCGTAATTACCGCCATCGACTAATAATATTTTGTAGTAACTCATCGCGCAGCCGTACAGTATTTTGGCTAATTTATCCAGCTCACTCATCTCTGTTTTGAATCGGTTAAACCATATTTCCTTTAAAGAGCTTGGATTAAGCCAATAAAGGGATTCCACCATATCATCAAAACCAGAGACATATTGTTCTCCTGCATTACTACTGACTCGCAATCCTCCTGACCAAATGGCAACAGCTTCCTTCTGACGCTGGGCTTTACTTAGAGCAAGCTGTAATTGAATGCAGTCAAAAGGAGAATCTTGCTGACCAATAAAACCGAGCAAGCTAATCAGCTTACGCCAAGGTAGCTTTTCAGGGTTTGCCCAATGTACTTTGGCCTCGTTACCACTGAAATTGATTGCAATCGAGGGATCGAATATACCTTCTTTGTGACTGGCATGAGTAATGCCATCCGAATAATGCAATCCTTCATCAGTAAGTAGGCAAAAACGACAAAGGGGTATCAGTCGCCCCATCAATGAACCTTTCATTTGTTTCGCAATGGCACAATCTTCACCTTGTGGCATCTGTTGCCATGGGGCAGTACCGAGGCTATTTGGATAGATAGTTAACGCAGCAATCTCAGTTTGAGTAAATAGATTCAACCAGATGGTCTTGAGTAACGAGGTACCAAAACAGAAGTTGTGTAGTAATCCCATGTGGGCAACCGCTGGTCCAGGTTTACTGCTCACAGCTTTGCCATTATCTTTGGTTTTACCTCGATATCCTTCACTTAATACCACTTTGTTATCGGTTTTTTTGCCAGCCAGCGCAAACCCCATCTGCACCAATAGCAACAATGCCTTATCGGCATCATCTAATATTTTTTCTGACTGTGATTGGGTGAGTACAGTGGTGTTTCCAGTGGCGACATCAGGTAACACCACACTAAATGATTTAAGCGCTGCACCGGCAATTGCTGGCATCTGCAAAAAGGGATGCGAACCATAAAGGTAAAAACGGTCGTGCCATTGATCTAGATAATCACAGATCTGTGCAGCCATTTTTTGCCAGCCCAGCTGCAGCCACTGCGTTTCATCCTCTGGCGTTGCCGCCGCCTGAGCAATCGCTTGTAATAACTTCAGAATAGCTATTTTCTGAACAGGATTACCTCCTAATGCCCGGTATTCCTGGTGCGTAAAAATATCGAGCAAACTAACCTTACCAACATTGGCAACTGGTAGCCATGCTTCATCAATAAGATTAAAACGATTTTCCAAGGCTTCACTCCTTGATGTTATTTATACGTAATCCAATGCCATCCCGATAGACGTAGCTATATTAGCTACTCAGGAGGGCTCCACCATCGACCACTTTGAGTTCATCGTTATTGGCTAATAAAGCTACAGCGACTCCAGCCTCATTCCACTACTTACTGCCAAGCCAGCGCTATCCGCTGATAATTGTGGATCTGCAGAAATTCTTCATTGAACGCCGACTGAAATGCCAACATCAATTGATGCCGTTGCTCTTGCCATGTCTTACCACCTAATACTTCTGAATCCTTCTGATATACGCCAGCATTAGGATTAATACCATGATGCTGCCAGGCGCTTTTACGATCACAGGATCATTACAAATAGTTTTAATGCTATTTTACGGACTCCAGCATGCCCACCCCAGCGCCTTTCATCAATGCGAGTAAATTCAACCAAATTGGACAACAAGGTAGAATTGTTATCTAGAATTGAGCGTTGTAGCTTTAAAAAAAGTGGGACTAACTTTACCTATATCATGAACTGCCACCACCAAGTGGGAACAAACTCTGTTGTAAAGCAAAATGGAATCTGTTGCTTAAAGCACGTGCCACTTCACCAACAATCAGGCAATGTCCAAAAACACTAAGGCCTAAACAATGCTGTTTATGAGCGTTATGATAGATTTTTGCCGGGCAATTTTGATAGTAACCAACGGCAAGAACCGGGGAGGTTTCCTGGGTACTATGTCTGCGATTTATAATTTTACAATACTCCAAAATGAACTAAGCTGATTGTAAATTGAAGTCGATAAAAAGTCTTTGCTCTTTACTTTAAATTTTATAAGGTGATATGTATTCATCATCTAAAATCCGCATTACAAGAAAAAACAATACTCCTTTATGCGATCACTTGGTAAAAAGTGATGTACTATGAATAGTATTTTTGGCGGTTCTGTCGCATTAAAACAGCCTGTTTGATAAGATCGATTTGTAAACCTTGTACTACAAGCAGATATAATGGCACTGTTGCAAAGATCGTGATGCGGCGGCCTTATTTGTTGGTGAAGGTCTTACATTTCAAAGACTCTATTCACTAGACACATCTCGCCAAGAGGATGGTCAAAGTAAAAGACTTCGCCTGACCTTTACGCAGCGCCCGCATCACTTCAATCCCTTTTATCGTAGCATAAGCTGTCTTCATCGATTTAAACCCTAGCTTGACGCTGACTATCCGTTTCAGTTTGCCATGATCGCATTCGATAACGTTATTCCGGTACTTAATCTGTCGATGTTCAACGTCAGGCGGACATTGACCTTCTCGTTTAAGTCGAGTGAGTGCCGGAGCGTATGGCGGAGACTTATCCGTATTGATAACGCCTGGGATCTGCCCCTGTTTTACATTGTTTAAAATTTTACCCCGAAACCGGTATGCCGCTTTGCTATTACGCCGTGGTGCAAGGTAAAAATCCAGAGTACGCTCTTACAGCGCGATACAGATAAGCCCAGCGGCCATTCACCTTTATATACGTTTCGTCAATGTGCCACGGGCAAAGAGCGGAAGGATTACGCCAGTACCACCGCAGCCGTTTTTCCATTTCAGCTGCATAACGCTGAACCCAGCGATAGAGGATGGTGTGGTCAACATGCACACCGCGTTCGGCCAGTATCTCTTGCAGCTCAGATAACTAATGCCGTATTTACAGTACCAGCGTACTGCCCACAAGATAATGTCGCGGGTAAAGTGTCGACCTTTAAAAACATTCATGTGGGGCACCTTTAATTAAATTGTTAGGAATGATTATCCGCAATTCGAGCCGATCTTTGCAACAGTGCCTTATTTTGGTACGTTGTCGGATGCAGAAAAACAACTAAATAATTATCTTGCGAAGAAGCCGGCTATTGTCACAAAGACGTCGCAAGGTAGACTTCTTATTCAAAGCTTTGAGATTCAAAAGTTCAAATACATCCTTGCTGAACTAAAACATATGCTAAATTATGTGGGTAGTTATAAGGAAAAGGTTTGGCAGGAAAAAATTCTTGAATTATTGCTTTTTATCTTTCCCAAGTACATTGCAGTACTCGAAAATGTTCATATTAAGGATTTTTATTCAAAATGCGATAAGGTAAGTAAGCGGTATATTGACCTGATGTTGGTCGATGCTAATGGGAATGTCGACATTATCGAAATAAAAAGCCTTTTCCGAATAATCTACTTTCTCATGGTAAATATCGGGATAACCATGCACCGGGAAATGAGATGTCTGGAACAATCATCCAGGCAGAAAAGTATCTATTCCACCTGAGTAAATGGGGTTATGCTGGAGAACAGGAAATTTATAAGAAACGCAAAAAAGAACTCCCTAAAGATATTACACTAAAGATCGCCAACCCAAAAGCATTGCTCTTGCTTGGGCGCGATAATGAATTCACCAATGAACAACATTTTGATTTTGAAATTATTGGTCGAAAATACGCCAATATAATGGATATTATGACTTACGATGACTTAATTAGAAGACTAGAAAATATCATTAGCATGATGGTTAGACATACGCCTGATGTGTCAGTATCTGGCTCTGTTAGGGGGATAAGTTTTCTGTGTGGATAGTTCTCTCAATGGCGATGCTGAATCAATATCTAATTGATTTATTGTGAAAAAAATTTAATTTTAGTAGTGGGATTTTCCGGTGTTCCGGCGTAGAACCCCATATATAACAAACGACTCAAACAATCCAGATATAAAAGCGATATGCAATGATGGTTCTTTTTCAACATCCAAAGGGCTAGATACCTGCTCATATCACGGTGGTGTACGATACTACGTTTAATACTACTCCATAAAAAATCTATAAAATTAATAATGTTACTTTTATTTGACTCAGTTTGAGTCATTGTTTGGTTTAATTTTAACCTTGTAGTTAAAGTTATACTCATAGAGAGTTAATATTTGTCTCAGTCTGAGTCATTTTTCCAAATGACCACGTTTTTGCAGAATAAAGTCAGGATGCTCTCCGGCGAGTAATAGTAATAAGGTATATTCACTTTTGGAGATTTTACGGTGTTGTGCGCTATCTGGGTTTAACTCTTTTCGTTGCCAGTAATTCAGTGATATGCCAAATAACTTAGCTATCTCTTTTTGGGTTAATCCCGTTTTTACTCGCAATCGTTTTACAGTTTCAGCAGTTAGTGCAATATCAGTCATGGTTTATTTTTTCTGCAATTTTTATTACAAGTTTATGAAAAATTTCTTTTTCTTCATTAGGTAATGAAGAAAAAAATCTATCATAATCAATTTCATTCAAGTCATCTATTTTTATACTAATACTAAAAATCGTTTTACGACTAGTAGACTTTTTAGGATCAGATATTTTGGTTTTTGATCTGATTTTTATTTTTTTTTCACAACATAATGAATAATCTTGGTTTTCTTTTGTACATGTCACGCTAAATGTTCTATTTCCAATACCCTTTCTTTCATATAAGGTGTTTAATACATTTTTATTTATCATGGATTGCCTTTATTAAAAGATCAAAGCCTATAATAATTTACCGGCTTCGATAGTGGTTATAGTTTGAAATACTTAATTGTCATAATACTTCAAAGGCGTCTAGCAGGGGCGCTAACGTGGTGTCCTGTGCGTTATATTAGTCTTGTTGTTCACTTTGTTCACGTATCGGCGCAATTTGGTTTCATCAATCTCTTGTAATAATTTTTTGCGCCTTCCATGCCCTTAAGGGCATTAAAAATAAAACAGATGTACCTGACTGGCTTTGTTCAGTGTAGCCAGCCTGGTTAAGTTGTATAAGGGTTGTTTATAGCACAGAGACAAACCCAATTAACTTGATGAGTTGTTCGGTTGTCAGACCATTAAATTGAACCCCATATCCCTTGTAGCTTTCTCTTATAGTTCCATCTATACCATTCGATGTGTTAAAACCAGTCATCGTGTTCCAACATGGCGTCAGCTTTACCAAACGCCTTAGCATGCCTTTTACAATTTGCCGATGTTCATCATCCTGTTGTTTTTCTTGATGATAATCATTAGCTTTTTTTATTTCATTGATGGCCGTTATTAATATTTTTCGATTAATATCTTTTGCAATAGCTGTAGCACTACGCATGGGTGATACAGTACATTGTGACGATTTTGCATATCTATAGTAATAGTAGTCAATACTACCAGTGAGTATTATTCTGTTGTTTTCTAATCTGGCAAAGATAGCGTAATGACGATAGTTAGCGCTTGTTAGTTTCAAACGGTGAGCGCAATTTTGTTCTAGCTTATCAATGCGCCAGCCGTTTCCCAAGAAAATACATACACGTTCAAAAAGCGATGAATATTGAGATTTAAATGTTTTATTACTCATGTTTTTTCTTCCAAGTATGGATATTTAAGGGGCTTCCGCCCCGCTTTTGATGGTTATGCCTTGGCTTCTACGCGATACCAGCCTTTTGCTTTTCGGCGGCCATCTGTTCCATACATTTCGCGGATCTCGTCCATTGTATGTTCTTTACGGTTAAAACGACTTTTATGTTCTTCTGGACGATAGAACCATTGTTTCTTTTTTGCTGCCCACTTGCAGCCAATTTCTTTTAATTTTTCTTTATGTTCTAGGGTTTCGCCGCTGATCCATACCCAGTTACCGATGACTTCAAATATCGCTCCAGGCAAACCGGAAAGTATTGTTAGTACATTTTCAAGTTCTTCACCGTAATTGTAACGAGCATTGTTATCTGTACTTTGAAACTGATTAATTTTTTCAATGTTAGCCATCAGAAAATCAAAGGCGGTATTAACCGCTTTCATCAATTCAGTGCCTAAAGGATTACGATCTGGATGATATTTTAATGCGAGTTTTTTATAAGTGGTCTTGATATCTTTTTCAGTTAGTTCACCTGATAGATTAAATACATTTAATGCTTCTTGTATGTTCATTTTTTCTCCTGCCCGTTGGGGCTATGGTGGGTAATGGGGGATCCCTTACCTTCTAGATATTAGACTGACTATGGTCAGTAATAGCAAGTTTTTATTTTTGTTTTTTGCTATAAAAATTATCGCAAGGGTTACCCCTCAAGTTTATACTGTAGCGATGAAAAAAATACTTTCTCATCATGATAGTTTGTTTAAGAAGTTTCTTGGCGATATTACGATTGCAAAGGATTTCCTGGAAATCCATTTGCCTGAAAATATTCGCAAATTGTGTGATTTTAGTACGTTGGCAATGGAGTCCGGTAGTTTTATTGAACCAGACCTGCGTAGTCAGTGCTCTGATATGCTCTATTCTGTACAAACGACAACAGGAAAGGGGTATGTCTATTGCCTTCTCGCATCAGAGCCGCCCTGAAAAGCTGATGCCATTTCGCCTGATGCGTTATGCCGTCGCTGCGATGCATCGGCATCTTGAACAAGGTAATAAAATGTTGCCGGTCGTAATACCGCTACTGTTCTATCAAGGTAAAACTTCCCCCTATCCTTATAGTGCAGATTGGTTTGATTGCTTTGCTGATCCGGAACTGGCAAAATCTGTTTATACTCAGGCGTTCCCGCTAGTTGACGTTACAGCCATTCCTGACGAGGAAATCATAAAGCATCGACGTGTTGCGCTGATGGAGTTAGTGATGAAACATATCCGAGCACGTGATATGCTAGAATTTAGTCAGGAGATAGCAGGCTTATTAAATCAGTATGTAATACAGCCAGAGTTGTTTAAAGGATTAATGTATTATATTGTTGAGCGGGGGAATACTTCGGATGCAAAACAGTTTTTGCATCAGATTGCGGAAAAAGCGGATGATTATCGGGAGGTCGTAATGACTATTGCAGAACAGTTACGCCGTGAGGGTGAACAAAAAGGTATTCAAAAAGGCAAACTTGAAGGCATTCAAGAAGGGATGCAAAAAGGCAAACTTGAAGCACAACTTGAGATAGCAAAGCAGATGCTCGAAAGTGGTATGAACAGGCTGTCAGTGATGAAATTTACTGGGTTGTCAGAGTCTGAATTAAGAAACCTGTTTAAAGATTAAAGTATGATCGAATGCGAGAAATTAAGTCTAACATGCCACGGAACTGTTTCTTAGAAGAAATAGCGTATCCCCTGTTCATCAAAAAGTTATTTTCAATAATCAATTCCTATTCGCATGAAATAAACGCCTATCTGTACTGATTAGCATCGAGCCAATCACTCCAGAGCGTTGTTACCCATCGCTTGATTTTGTTGCAGGTACGACTTCGCCTACCCGTACGCGACGGACATACCCACTTTTTGGGGTGGGTATGTCCTGCTCAACAAAATTGGCAGCCGTGGATAACAACGCGGGTGTTGTCTACATGGATAGTGACTAGCAATTGTAAAACCCAGCTTGCAGCGTCCATACTAGACGCGCCGCATTAACCGCGCTGGCCGCTTTTTTGCCAGCGCTTTAAGGACGTCCCACCCTGTGGTGAGCATGAATACACAAAATGTCAAAACCGCCGCTCAAAAGCTTTCTGAAAGATGGGTTAAAAAAGAATCGACAGTGATTGAGCAACAGGCCGATGGCTGTTAGAACAACTAATGGCAATAACTAAAAATGAGGAGTAGCGGTAATTGCTTTTGTTTGTAAACAGTTTGAAGTATCTTTGTGTTTTGAGGTAACGATGGCGCGTGAAGATGCAAGAGTGTAATGGGTGATTAATTATCTTTGTTGATTTGATTACTTCTAGAATCAGCTAGGTTAATAACTGATGATTTTTTTATTTTTCCACTTTTTATTTTCTTATAGTGATTATAAACTTTTTGCGCGTAGTGATAACGATTTTCAATCGTCGAATTAGCATTACGCATCCCCGCATTATACATTCCAATTGCCAACCAGTGTTTGCCATAGGCCGCAAAGTTTCGATTTAATATCATTGCCCCTAGATGAATATTCAAACAGGGATTAATTAATAAATTATTTTCCGTTAATGTGGGATATTCTTTTTTTATTGATTTAAATGTTTTGGTATTAATCTGCATGATACCTAAATCGAATGAACCATCTTTATTTTTGTTTTTTGCTTTTGGATTGAATTTTGATTCTTGCCAGGCGATAGCCCTTAAATAATCAGGATCGATTTGATAATACTTGCCTGCGCTGTCAAAACAATCAGCGATTGCGGTTTTTGCAATAAGTGTGATGAATAAAAAATGTATTTTTTTCATTTTAGTTCATATTGAGTAGCAAATTAAAAGCGAATTTATCGCCTACAGCGATTTATTTATAATAAACAATTAGGCATATTGTCGCCCATAATTTGAAAATTTTTTTAACAGATATTACCTTAATTTTTTTCTAATTAGCCTCGCTAAATCGCTTTTTTCACTGCTAACTTACACACCACACGCAAAATAAATATTTTGTTTTAACTTAATGATATATAAGTTATTTATTTAAAATAACCTAATTTTTATCTCTGATGAATAGATTCTATATAGAATCTATATGGCTTATTAAAAGCATCATTATGATTTTAAAACAAATTCATTAAAAAGATTCTTATAAGATTCTTTATGAAATCTTTTTAGATTCTTTTTGTTTTTTTAATTAATTGATTTTATTAATAAATAAATTAACCTGTTTCATTTTTATTCCAATAGATGCTATGTAGATTCTATAATCTAATGTATAATAGTGTAAAAGTTGATTCATAATAAAGGGTTGAGGAATTCTGCATGGATAAAACAAAAAATAAATACCGCTTATCATTACCTATTCCCGATTCAGTTTTGCAACAAATTGACCAGTTAGTAGCGGAGAAACGCGCGGATGGTGAACCAAACTCCACTTCTAATCGTACTGTTATTGCCATGGAGATGTTAAAAATTGGTTGTCTTGTAATGCAGAAAAGAAGGGATAATAAGGACAATGCAGAACCGAAAATTACATTAGATGATAAGTTAGCGCTTATCGCTAAATCGGTTTTAAAAATCGAATTTATGGAAAATCTTTTGTTTTATGCAACCAAGAAGGATCAAGAAAAAGCCTCACAATATATGTCAGATGAAAATTATCAAAAGTTCCTGGAAGAGATAGAATATAAACTCAGTTATTTTTTTAAAGAAAAATAAAATTTCAGTTTTCATTCAGCGAGCTCTTTTGTTAATATGTACATGTACATTAGGAGGGGTTATGAAGAAGATAACTTATACACAGTTACGAGCAGGACTATCAGGCTTTCTAGAGGATATACGTAATGGCGAGAGCATTATTGTAACTCAAAAAGGGAAGACTGATATTATCATTCAAAATGGTGGTAATAATGCTAATTCAGTACATAAACAATTAAAAAATGATGAAATAAAGAATTCTGGAACATTTAAAAAAGCATTGATGCTAACTAAAAAGAACTATGCACATATTATCAAGGCACTGGAAGACAAATAGATGTGTATTCGATTTTTGACTACAGAAGAAGTAATTGAAATCCAACGTTCGACACTTCCATCTAGCGGTGGTATTTCTAATATTGATAGACTTGAAGGTGCTCTACATCGAGTGATTGCTTTGGTAGATTATGATGAATGTAATGATATATTTGAGTTAGCTGCAATGTATTTGATAGCTATTGCCAGAGCCCATGCTTTTTATGATGGGAATAAACGGACTGCATTTCAGGCTGTCAGTGTGTTTTTGATGTTGAATGAACATCAACTTAATCCTTCTTTTGAGCTTATAAAACTCACTATTTTCGCGGCAACGGGAGCAGCTGAATTTGAAAAAACCGCTTTTGCTTTGAAAATTCTATCTGATTATGGTGATGATTTACTACCTGAGACTATATCAAGCTATGAGCAATGAAATACAATTTAAAAGGTAGAATTATTTGGGACATCCGAATTAATTTTTATTTAATGATATATTGAAACTAATAGCGCTTTTTAAATTAGAATTGTCAATTTAATACATTTAGTTTGTATCTATTTAATCCCCATACTCCTTCTCTTTGGTTTTTTCAGTGGATTTATGATGTAAAATGTTGACTTCATCATTGCCTAATCGTTTCGTCTCCTTATCGGTTTCAGTCTCATCTTTTGCCAGGTTATATTCATCAGTAAGGGATAAATCTGCTGTTTCTATGGTTTTTTCATGATGGATTTCATCAGGAGAGAGGTTATTTTCATCGTTGCGTGCTAGCTCGTTTATTTCCAGGGATAATGCCTTGCTCTCAGCTACCAGCTCCTCTGTGGTTATTTTGTTGATTGTTTTGTCTTCACGGTTGTTATCTGGATGGCTATTAATTTCAATTACGATGGCTTGCTCAGGCTCTGTCTGCTGTAAAGCACTTTGTAATTGGTCGGTTTGATAGGTTTTTGGTTGGCTGTTTTCATCACCTTTCTGCAGGATGATATATTTGCCGTCATCGGCCCCTTGATAAGTGCCATTGTTAAAATCCAGCTTGCCACTGTAGATGCCAACCGGTAAATGATAGTTGCCGCGCTGAATGCCGTTTTCATTGACAACCGGTAATAAAATTTCAGCTGATTTTGTCATGGTATTCAGCCGGCCAGTCTCGGTTATCACCGGCGCTATTTTTTTTGCTAAGGCCGTTTGTGTGATGAGTTTGCTTTTCTGCCAGAGATTTTTTTTCACTAGCTGCCAGCTGGTCATCCTGGCGTTTAATCAATTCATGGGCGGTTAATCTTTCGCCACTGTGGCTTTCGATGTGGTTTATCCATTTTTCCGCATCATCCAGATATACCTGGACATGGGCCTTACTGCGGGAAAATTCGACATAGGTATTGTCCAGGGCGGCGAGTTTCGCTTTATTATCACTGGCACCATCATAAACAATTACATAAGGTACCGAAGCGCCTTGTGATGCGTAGGCGGTGACCGCATATGTGTAGTCAAGATGGCGGTCAGCCATTTCCTGTATCGGGTTGTATTTCAGTTCTTGTCCATTAAAGTCAATCAACAAGCTATCGCCGCTGATCTTTTTGATGATGCCGGTTTCATTATTGCTGGCCAAGCGTTCTTTATCCGTTAGGGTGAGTCTGATTTTTTCGCCCTGGCTAACGGTGATGTTATCCGGTTGAAAAAGGGTAACGCTATCAGGGTTAAGTTCCATGACCGACAGATAACGCTCCTGACGGTTATCCTGCTGTTCGAGTGCAAGGGTTCCAGACGGTGAAATATCGCCGATGGTATAATAGGTTTGATTAACTTTGGCAATATTACCGCTGTTTGCTTGCCAAAATGCCGTCATTTTCAAATCAGCAGGCTGGTGATTGACGCGTTGTAAGATTGGGATGGTCAGGCTTTGGGAGTCTTGTTGGTAAAGCGTTTGATGGATGGCTTGGTTAATGGCTTTTCTGTCACGGTTTAATGGCGTGACAATCAAGGTATTATCTCGAGCATCTTTGGTCCTGCTGGTGAAATCATTCACGATTGCCGTGATTTTTTCATCCGGCTTTTTTTCTTTCAGGTCGATAACGGAGTGGGTTGGCAGATCACTTTTTCTATTTCGACTAACGGTAGTGGGTGGAATGCTGGCTATCACTGCAAGGGATTGTTTGATATTGCCGGCTATCACCGCTTCAATCGCTGGTTTTAATGCTGGCGTTTGTCTGACAATCTCACGCATCACAATGGCGTCAGCGGCGCTACGTTCCAGGGTTAATTTAAATGGCACGCCACTTTCAAAAGATTTAAGTTGTTGGCGGTCACCAGCAAGGACAATACGGCCGCCTTGGGCGGTAATGTTATTTAATAAGGTGACATAGGTTTTGTTGCCGATCATTGAACTTTCATCAATGATAAATAGACTATTTTCAAAGTTTGTTAAGGGATTATTTTCATTAAGAAAGCTGGCAATAGTTTGTGAATTAATGCCGGCGGCTTTTAGTTCCGCAACGGCTTTATGGGTTGGTGCTAATCCGGTTAGCGTGATATCAGGGCGATTATGTTTAAGTGCATGAGCGACGGTTTTAAATTGGGTTGTTTTTCCCACGCCGGCATATCCCTGAATAGCGATAATTTGATCCGAGGAGCGTAAAATTTTTTCCGCCGCTTTTTGTTGTCCTGGTGTTAATCCTGCTGTTGCAATGGGCTGATTTGGCTTAATCAGCGACAGTTGGTTATTTTTGCCTGTTAAGATATGTTTTAAGATCATCACTTCTCGGTCAAAGCTGGTTTTTGCCAGAAAATTGCCCATCAGGGTATTAAGACTGCCATCAACGGCAATAAACTCACCCTGAGTGACGCGCTTTTCAAATTCAGTGACGATTTGTTCAAATGAACTATTGGGTAAGAGTTGGTAGGTTTTTGTGATGGCGGCAGCACCATTAAAAAAGACTTGTGAGCCCGTTACCTTATCAATCGCGGTATCGATGGCTTTTTTCAGGTCAGTATCGAGGGTAAATTGGGCTGAATTGCTCGGGTTGGCTAAATCTATATTGTCTTTACTGATAGCCTGCATTTTTACATCGTTTAAGGCAATTTTTTTGTCGATACTGGCTTTATCGTGTCCGGTAATGGCAAGTACGGTTTTGCCACTGCGTTTGATTTGATTAATGGTGGTATTATTTAGCTCCCGATCATTAGTGATGGCAATGACAGTTTTGGTGCGTGAAAAGCTGTTGCCTAACGATTCACAATAGTGGTAATCCAGTTTAGTTTCTGTTTTGTTGGTAAAGGAGACTCGGTTGCCGTTGCTATCTTCCATAGTGATGCTATCACGAAACAGAAAATTGCCAGGCTTTAGTTTGGTGATGGTAAAGGTTTTACCTCCTTGAATATTTTTACCGAAGTTGGTTAATGATTTCACTTTATCGCCAATGCGCAGCTCCAGCGCTTCTGTGCGATAGAGCTGGTAGTCTGGCGAGATTTTGTTAATGGCAAGTCGGCTATAGCGTTGATCAGAATTGAGTAGTAATAAGGTATTCGTTTCTTTATCAACCTCTTTAATAATAAAACTTTCTTTTTTTTCACCAGTGGTTTTTTCCAACAGGTTACCTACCCGATAGCTGTTACGGCTATGTCGGTTAGCGGCATCAAGAAAAATGGATTTTTTATTTAATACGGTCAGGGATTGTTGTGATAACAGCCCTCTATCGATTAAGGTTTGGCGGGTTTTGTTGGTGATTTCATTATTAAGTTTTTGGCTACCCGTCTGAATGATGGCCTGTTTGTTACTGGCATATAACCGACAATAATAATTTGCCGCCAGCTGTGGGCGGTAGCGTTTGTCAACTTGCTCAATAAAATAGAGTTGTTTGTGGTTATTCGCCTGCTGACAAGGGATTTCTGCTATATCTAAATTCTTGGCAATCGCTTTCGTGAGACCTATCTGTGCTCCGATTCCACTATCAAAAATAATCGCAGTGGCATTTTGTTGGTTAACCCTTTCAAGTAGTGGCTGTATATTAGCCAGCCTAATTTTTTCTGACTGATAAAGGCTAAATAGTGTTTTTTCAACCTTTGGTGGCGATTGTGCTATGTCCTTTAAAGTCATAATGGGAATGTTGCTTGTTATTTCATCGGCTAAATGTTTTTTGCACGTGATGTTGGGCACGATGATGATATGTTGGCGTCCATTTTCCTTCGCTAGGCTATCAATAGCCATTAACGCATTGAGGTGATGAGTGGTATCACCTTTTAAATTTACCAGATTAATATCCACGCCATTTTTCACTATATTGGTTATCAATGGGCTATTTTGAGCTGATGTTAATCCATTTGGTTTCTCTTTTAAGCTACTGATTAATTGAGCCACCGTGTTTTCTTGTTTTAACTGATTGGCGCTGGTTAAAACGGTGCTGTTTTTGTTTACCGGGATCAAGATGCCTTGTTTAATAAACTGGCTAATTTCGGTTCTTAATTTATTGATCATGCCCGGTTGGAAAGGTATTTGATTGATGATCTGAGTCAGCAGCTTATCGTATGTGAATTTACTATGGTGGATTTCTAGCTGAGTGATGGCTGCCTGAATGGCTTGTTGGAGCGTAATTTTTTGTTGTGGGTCGGGTTTTTCTGCTGTTAGTGATTGAATGAGCGTGTTTTTATCAAAACCACTTTGATGCAATTTGTGTTTCCATTCTTGCCGCACAGCTTCAATATTAGCGAAATCTTTTTTCTGTCGGGTGTCTAAGGTGGCGACGGTTTTTTGCTTGGCTGAAGCCATTTCGCCGACAGCATCAATGATTTCTTTGCGGCGGCTGGAAAAAGGTTCCGTTGGGACGCCTTTGATTTCCCATTGGCCATTTTTGCCGACAGTAATAAATTGATAACCTTGTTGTTGTAAATCTTCTTTTAAGAACTGACGATATAAGGCACCTAATGCCACCTGATTATTCCAGGTGACTTCAACAAATCCCTGTCCCATTTGCCGATCTGATGATAGGGTTTTCCATTCTCCTTGGTGATTTTGTGTGGCATTGGCAATTACGGCATGGGTATGGAGCTGGGGATCAAGGTTGCGGCTGGTGTCATGCAGAAAAAGCGCCGCGATTAGGTTGCCGGTATGTTCAAAACGGCTTATCCCTTGATGCATGGTACGAGTTGAAGTCATTAACTCTATCTCAGTTAACGCTTTTGTGACGGCATTTTTATGTGCTTCCAGCACCTTTTTATCTTCTGCCACTAATGCCAACACGGAAACGCTTTTAGGGGCGGAAAAAGTAAAGTCATAACCGGCTCGGTGGTTGTTTTTGCCTTTTGATAGGTGCGTTAGTGAGCTGCCGTTAGGTAATTTGCCATCAAGTAACGCTATAAAATCTGTCTTACTCACATTTCCCTGTAAGCCTAACGTTGTGGCGCCAGAGCCGAACCATTGCGTGTTATCGGTGCCGTTAAAATAGTAGTTGTCTTTCTCCTCATAATAGTTAGCAGCGCCAGCAGAATGAGTAATTTTCGATACGGTTAGCATATTATTGCGCCTCACATTTCTCTTTCAGGTTCGGTTTTTTTAGCCAGATTGTTGGTCAGGTCTTGATAGTCATTGGTGTGGGTTAACTTATTTTTCTGGTTTGCGTTTATTTGCCTGTTTTGCGTTTCATCCTCTAGTGGGATTTCCCATGGCAATGTGATCGCGGTTGCTGAAGGTAAGCTGTCGTTATTGGTTGTGGTGGTGTTTCTGTTTTGTGGCCGATGAAGGATCTTATTGGCGATGGCATCAGCTTTGTTTTGTTGCAGTTGCTGGCTAATTTTCTGTTCATCCCGATCAGCGAAAATGGCCGTGATATCTCGTTCTATTTTCCCAGCCGCGATGGTTTTATACTGTTGGTGTTTTAAGGTGAGTTTAACAATCGGCACATTGCCCAACAGCGAAACAAAACACTGTAAGTCATCCAGGTTTTGAATATCGGAGAAGCTGACAATTTTTTCGCGGGTCTCTTCTTTAGAGAAGTTGACGCCATCACGGATGGTATCAACGCCATAGCTATACTGGTCACGGAATTTGAGCAACCGGGTTTCACCCAGCTCTTTTTGTACCCATTCAGCGACACTGCCACTGGGGGCACGAAAGTAAAGCGTGGTATTTACCAAATCCCAAATAGCGCGTGCTTCCTGTAGGCCATAATTAGCCTCCAGTTGGGAGAAGTTTTGAATACCAATTAAGGTAACACCGCCAAATTTGCGGGCTTCAGAGAGATAATCGAGAATGACAGGTAATTTGTGCAGACTGGGGAGTTCATCCAATACTGTCCAGATGAGTCTTTGCCGACAGGGGGTTAATGCCAACACCGATTGCATGGTGATATTGAGCCAGGTACTGATTAACGGCCTTAATGCTGCGTGCAAGCGGCCGTCGCTGGAGATAAAAATCCAGCCATCGGCATCAATATTTTGCACCCACTGGCGAATCGAAAATGGCGGGTTATTCTCCTTTTCTAATCCTTGGCAGTATCGCAAGGCTTTTACATAAGCACTTAACACGGTGCGGATCGTCATGGCGGTTTTTTCAATACTGCCATCAACCAGGTTGGCAGCATCGGTATCCTGTAGAAACTCATGCAGATCAGCGAGGGAAATAGATAATAAATTTTGTAGTAATTTTTTGATTGAGCGATTGGGATCTGAGCGTAATTGTTCAGCGGTGGCGACAAATAGACTGCGGGCAGACATGACCCAGAAAGGGTCACCACTTTTTGCATCCGGTAATAACGGCAGGGCAAAGGTTTCAAAATCAGCGCGGCCTTGACATTCCAACCACAGATCCCAATTTGGACAACGGGCATCCATTGGGTTTAAGATAATATCTTTACCTTCTCGATAGAAAAGCGGAATAAAGTTGTTGCCTTTATCAAAGATAATCGCTTTTCTGGCCTGACTTCTAACCTGGGTTAACAGGTCATTAATAACGGTGCTTTTGCCTGTGCCGACAGTGCCATGTAAGCCAAAATTTTGTTGTTCGCTGTCTTTTACCAGATGCAGATCACCAATTTTAAGTGGTGAGAGTTTATTGTTTGCTTTTAATAGCTGGTTAACTTTGTTGACTGAACTGGCAAGGTATCGTCCGCCAATAATGTCATTTTTTCGTTGTTTGGCGCCTTTATTACCTAAAAACCAATAGACGGTAATAATGCCGACCACAAAGGTGATGGTGGCAATTCCCCAGCCCCAAAATGCGGTTTCTTTAAGTAGTTGTCCGGTTGCAATGAAATATTTATCTTGCATGACTTCGCTGGCAGTTCTTTTTAATTCGATGATTTCCCCGGTTCTGGGATGGGTCCAATGAAAGGTATAGGGATTATTCTGCGGTAGAAATTTAAAAGGGGTGATGAAATGTTTGATTAACCAATATGCGCTGCCATGGATAAGGTGTTCAAATGACATTTGAATACATAACCAAGTAATGAAAATGAGGACAGATAGCAGCAGGATCCAATAAACAATGAGGTTGTTGATTTGTAAAAACATACCGACCATGTATTTAAAAACCTGACCACCTTGAGTGACATTTCGTGTGTTTAATCTCATAAATTATCCTATTAAAAAACTTTTTATAGTGTTATTAATGGTGCTATAATTGGTGTGTTAAAAAATATTGAGGTAGGTGAAATGGTTTATCGAATATTGACTAATACTGTGGCTAGTATTACTGAACTTAAAAAAAATCCGATGGGTACGATGGCAAATGCTGAAGGTGAAGCTGTCGCAATTTTGAATCACAATGAACCTGCATTTTATTGTGTTCCTCCTGAATTATTTGCTTATTTTCAAGAACTTTTAGAAGACGCTGAGTTGAATGATATTGTTGATAAACGAAAACATAATGCAAAGTTTGTTAAGGTAGATATCAATGAATTATGAGTTGCAATTTGAAAAACGGGCCTTAAAAGAGTGGAAAAAATTACCACAACCGATCAAAGAGCAATTCAAGAAAAAACTAAATGAGCGATTACAAAATCCACATATTATTTCTGCGAAATTAAGTGGAAGTATTAACCGTTATAAAATTAAATTGAGATCTTCTGGTTATCGGCTTGTATATGAAGTTGATGATGAAAAGATAACTGTTTATGTTATTGCCGTTGGTAAAAGAGAGCGTTCAGAAGTTTATATTTTGGCAAAGGATAGAAATATTTTTAATTAATTTATTCTTTTTAGTTTTTCAATTATTGATAATGATTGAAAAATAATTTTATATCGTTATTAATATACTCTTAATAAAATAAATTTACCTTTGAATGATCTATATTGTTTTAGATGGTTCATTATGCCATATTATTTCTATTAGTGATTAATCATCATGTAACCTAGTTCCATAGGGATTTCCAGCTATATCAACACCGCCTTTCATAGGAAAACCTGTTGCTGGGTTATATTTTCTGTCTGATGTTTTATAGAATTTTTCATTGTTGATTTTGTATTGAGTATTTTTAATTAAATGTGAAATTTTGCTATAAAATTTTGTGATATTAGCTATAGAGGGTTTGAATTTAATGTTTTTGATTAGGGGTAATTTTTTGATATAGAAAACAGCCATTATTAATAAGATAAAACAAAGGGTAATCAGAGTAATAAAAAACTTATCTATGGTTAATTCATTATTTACTGGTGTTATATGGAAATAGTCTTGTAATAGTATTAATCCACTACCTGTACAAAAAATTCCAATTACAGTTCTTTTGATAGTTTTATGACAGATTTTCCAGTTATTAGCGGTAAAACAGAGAAAAGCACAGATAGTCATTATTGACATGAAGAGCATGGAGATGGTCTGTTTAAAAACAAATAAACATAATGAGTCCAGTGTCACAATCATGATGGTAAAGGTTAAAAATTTCATCAATTAATCCCGCTGATAAAAAAGCGCATCACAGGCGTTGGTAGTAACCAGTAAGAGAGAGATAACAGATAACGAGAGCCCTTTCCCCTTTTCAGCCGGCGTACACCAATGATGGCACCCGCTAAGGCGGGCGCGAATATCCAGCTGTTGATGAAAATGGCGCAGATAGCCAATGGGACATATAGGACCAGTTCATCTAGCGGAAGACCACAGACACGCCGTTGATTGGAGAGTGTGAGCGGAAACTGATAACGTTCAGGGTGGTTCATTTAAATAAGTCCGAAAACGACGTTAACAAAAACCGAAACCGCTGCAATACCGCCAAAGACGGCCAGATTTTTAGTTTTGATATAAGCGAATACTGCTGCCAGAATTTCTAATACGTATAAAATCCAGACAACGGTGGAGCCTTTACCAAAAGTGTCTTTAACGGTTTCCTGACCCGTTTTAAATAAGTCTTCAGCAAAAACATAGCTTGCGGGCAACAGTATTAAGCTACATAAAAAAGGCAGTGAAAATAAAGGATTATGTTTTTTAAAGGCTTTCACCACAGCTACCGCACCCATATTGAACGGGGTTTTTAGGGACGAAAGAAACTTGGACTTCATGCAGAATTCCTCTTATATTTTCTGATTAGGTATTAATTAGGTAATAATTGATATTTTATTTATTAAAGTGTTGCTGACCTCCTTATTTTATAAGGTGTTGTAGGTTTCCCTGATGTGTTCAGCATCCATTTAAGGTAAAATTGTATGAAAATCGCAAACAAAGATTATAAAAAATCAAAGTCAGACAATATATTATCAGAGATTGTAAAATATGTCTAATTCGAACATTAAAATGTCAGAAAATAATAGTTTAATTATTCAAATAGTCGCTGATAACATAACGAGGCTCATGAATGAGCGAAAAATTGATACCCATGAACTAAGTCAGTTAACAGGGTTGGGTACTGCTACTATCAATTCTTTGAAACGAGGGGTAGGAAATCCAACCCTCACGACATTAGAACTTTTAGCTAAAGTCTTTAATGTTACTGTTGGCGAGATGACAGAAAAAAGAGAAAAAGGTGCATTAGCCAGAGTATCTGTTGCACCCATGCCTTTGATTAAATTATCTGATGTTGATGAGTTCATAGAAAATGGTTTGTTTGCAGAAACTTTTATTGCGGAAGTGGATAGCCCTATTCATTCATCACTTTTTGCCATTAAAATTGATAATGATACTTTGTATCCACATATTCCATCTGGAACAGTATGTATAATTTCAAAGGATGAAAAGTTTAAGGATGGTGATATTGTTCTTGTTAAAATTAATAACCATAGTCCCTTTTTTCGAAAAATTTATATTGAAGAACAGTATCTAGCTTTCTCTCCAGTTACGTTAGAATCAACGCCGTCTGTTTATGAAAACTATGAATTATTGGGTGTGGTCATCAAAAAAATTAGAAGCTTTTAGTTATGGATAAGGATAGGTTATTTAAAAGGATTATTGCTTTTTTGAAAAAATCTTATAATCCTCGTTATCAATTAATCTTAATTGATAAGAAGAGTGTAGATAATGACTGTGTGTATATATTTAACTTATATGGTAGCCATGAATTATTTGAATTAACTTATAATGATATTGTAAATAATGAGTGCTTTTTAACATTAATACATCCCAAAAACTTACTTTTAATAGAAAAAGAGAATAGTAAATTAAAGATTGAAAATAAAAAATTATCTATTTATTCTGAAAAAGGAAGAAATGAATATGAAATAAAAAATAAATATAACAAATTTACTTATTCAGGAGATTACATTATCAAGAATATTGATAATTTTTTTGATCTAGATATTAAAGATGCTGTTTTAATAGCCTATAATACGGGTCTTAATAATGGTAGGAATCTTTCAAAAAAACTATATTCTGAAATTAATCTTTTAAAGACCAGAAACAGAGAGGAAAATAAAAATAATGTTATTAATTTAAAAAATTAAATTAACACTGTTTCTGATAAATACTGATTTTCTAAAAAAGTGTATTTTTTGTAGCCACAATAATTTTCAGTAATAGGTGTTTTAGTGCCCTTTTTCCATTGAAAGCAGACTGCTGGTGCAACTTCGAGTATGAAATTTTTATGGATTAATTTATAATCATTATGTGCATGACCACAAATTATCAGTTTTATTTTTTTCTCCTTATCGATAATTTCTAGCAATTTATTGCTATTTAACAGCATACAGTCATCAATAAGCGGTGTACCCAGTTTTAAACAATGATGATGCATAATTAATGCAATGTTATTTTTTTCATTTATACTGATTTTATTTTTTAGTTTATTAAGTTCATCATTGGATATGAATCCACTATCTTTACCATAATCAACCGTATCGACAGAAATAAAGCTCCAATGAGATGAATATAATTCTTCTATTGGTTTTTGTTCGCTAAATACTAAGTCCAAATTTTCCTTTTTATCGTGATTTCCTTGCAGATAGTGAATAGGTTTATTTAATTTCTTTAATAGTTTTATCGCTAATTCATATGATGCTATTGTTTCATCTTGAGAAATATCCCCTGTGACAATAATTGCATCATAGTCTTTTTCATAGGTATGAATATGATTAATAATTTTTTCAGCAGAATGATAAGTTACAATATTTAGTAATTTTTTTGTTTTATCAGCAAAAATATGTAAATCAGTAAGTTGTATTATTTTCATTTGTCATTTTCCGGCTAAAAACTTTCATTGGATTGTAAGAAATATTGTGATCAAAAATATCTATATTTTCTATTTTTTTGACTTGTTTTGCTAATAAAATGCCTACAGGTAACAAGATAGTGGACATTATTACTTTATAAGTCCATGTGCTCAAAATGATGTTTATTAGCTCAATAATTGAATATTTAGAAGATAAACTAATCGGATAAGCAGTTATCAGAAGTACTGCTTGTGCAATCATTGCTGAAATCATATATCTTATTAAAAATAATCTGCCGCGAAAATAAATTTTTAATTTGCTAATTATATAACTGTTAACAAAGTATGAGGCAGGAACAGAAATCCATGTTCCAATCATGACTCGCCAAAAATCACCGAAAAGTAATTTATAGGTTTCTGCAATTTGGTTATTATTAAATTGAATTACTGAACATATATTAACTAATATTACAAAAAACGATTGGCAAACAACAACAATCCAAATAATTCTAACCGCCTTTTTGTAACCATATACTTCTGTGGTAATCGCTGATAATAAATAACAAAGCGAGAAAATAATACCACTTGCAGTAATTTTTACAGAATAAAAATCGAATGTTTTATATACCAATGTATCGCAGGTGATCATTATTGTAACAGTAAGACCAATAAAAAATTCATATAATTTAAAATTATTATTTAATTTATTCATCTAAAATATAGCTCTGATTATTTATATTTCTTGTTATTATGTTTTTGGTTAAATATATTTATATCATATTTTATTTTTAAAAATATTGTTAAATTTTAATTGTGATTAAAGTCACAAAATTGTTTATTAGAAATTTTTCAGGCTATTGTATAAAAAATGTGTTTTTTCATCTCGTAGTTAAGATTAATCACTTAAATATTTCTGATATAGAGGTGATCTCTGTGACACTGAGGGCATTCCAATCTTGCATGCACTAGCCCTACCCATTTCCACTGACAATTCAGACATTGATAATTTTTGTCTTTTTCTTGTCTGGGAGAAGAGTCTTGCACGTTTTGCTTACATTTTTCTTGTGTGTGTGATTGAGGAGGAATATGGTTTTTGATTCTTTCATCCAATCGCTTTTGGGCTTTCATGGCTTCACTGTTTTTTCGTGGATGAAATATCCACTGTTTAGAGTCACTATCATGCTGCAAAAAGTCTTTGAGTTCATCTATGAATTTAACATTTGCTGTATTTTCCTTTGAATATAATCGGCGTGTATTGTCGAGTTTTATTTCCAGAATACCGCACTGTTCCAACTCCGGAGTTAACAGATTTTCAGGTAAGCTTCGTCCAGGATGGGTGAAATAAATTAAAAAGGGGTATTTATCTATATTTCCGTATATATCCACTAGGGTGTTTTCAAAAGAGTATTCTTTTCGAATATTATCAAGACAGATATCATGGGAATTAGTAATCCAGTAATCCTCAGAGAAAACAGTATTATGTAGGCGTTCGATTAACCTACCATGCCATTGCGGTAAGGTGATTAAAAGTTTTGTATCGATGAGTTGCTTTGCCATTGCACGAACTGAAACAAAGAACGAAAATTCGCATTCTTGATCCACAATATCCACTTTGCGTGAGGAGTGGGCAAAATGCCACCGGTTTACATTTCCTTTCCTTGCTACTAGTGGAATATGGCAGGATGGACAAATGCAGCCACATTGCTTTCCTTTTGCTACATCGGTAACATCAATGAATGTATGATCTTCGAGCCTTAATCCAAAGGGTATATGGTTTTCCAACGTCATAACAACATCCCTGTATGTACCACCAATAGTGGGTAGTGTTCGAATAGTTTTGATAATCGATAACCTAATGTTTGAAATAATATTCTTAAAATGGACATATTTTCAATGCGTTTGGATAATAGATTTACTTTAAAATGTGAATCTTAAGAGCCTTCATTTTTCCAAAATTAAATTGTCAATTGCACAAGTATGTTGCCTAAATAATTAGTTACAACATACATAAAGTATAAAAAAACAACTCATAAAACTTAACCTTCCCAATAGACAATAGGAACAACTTAAAGATAGCCAAATAGGTTGGGTATAATTTAATTGAAAAAACGCCCAGAAACGTTTTTAGGGTGTTTTAACGTTAGAAAAATTCATTATCTTTGAAACCTTCACCGCTCACCGCAGCTAAGTGACCGAAGCGTGAGAGAGTGAACGAGCGAGGAAGCGGAATGTCATCAGAGCTCAAAAATAGATTAGGTTACTCAATTGGTTAAAATTTGCTCTATTAAGATTAAGTCTAGTTTATTAGAATTTTAAGTAAAGTTTTAACATTGTCTTGATAAAGTTATCCACAGCAAAAGTGAACAAAAAAAGCGGTTAAATATAGTTATGTATAGTTAAAATAAGTTAAGAATTAAAAAATGCTTATAATTATTTGAAATATATAATAAAAAAACGCATGTCTGTGTGTAAATCACAGTACTTTGTGTGTAAATCACAGTACTTTGTGTGTAAATCACAGTACTTTGTGTGTAAATCACAGTATATCTATCGAGTTATTCACATAAAATTATGGATAAAAAAACTTGCTTTATGTGTAAATCACACTATTCTTGTGTGTAAATCACAGTATTTTTGTTTTTTTTGTTTAATTTTAACTTGTTGAGTGCCTTATTTGCTCTTTTTTTTGTTAATTGAGGTGTGTGTAAATCACAGATTTTGACGAGACTAATCGATGCCGCTAACACCAATTAGTCTCTAACCAGCAACCCTACTGTTCTTAGGATTGAGGCTATGACTGATCTTACAACTAAAACGAGAAAATACAATTTGAAGACATTAAAACCGCGTAAACATGAGATAGATTTTTTTATTGCTGATGAGGTTGAACTTTCTGGTTTTCGTGATGAAATGGCAAGTATGGAGCATCCATTTTTTGCATTAAAAGGTGGAGATAGAGATACTAGAAGGTATAAAAGTGGTAGCAAAACAGTAGTTATAGCACCTAACGCAGAATATGGGATGGCAACTGTCTTTGATAAAGATGTTTGGATTTATGCAATATCGAAGTTACAAGAAGCGATAAATAATCATCAGCCGATTAGTAGAACAATTGCTTTTACCCCTTACGATTTTTTTGTAACAACGAACAGAACTATTAGTGGTAGAACTTATAAAGAGCTTGAAAAATCTTTAGAAAGATTGGCTGGTACAAGAATAACAACGAATATTGTTTACTCTTCAGATAAACAAGAATCAGTGGGATTTGGATTAATTGATAGCTGGCGCATTCTCGATGAAAAAAAAGGGAATCTCGATATTGGGATGGTTGAAGTCATGATTCCTGATTGGTTGTATCAAGCATTAAGTAAAAACAAAATGTTAAAAATTAGTCCAGATTATTTTCGAATTCGTAAAGCTATCGATCGTCGATTGTATGAAATTGCCCGAAAACACTGCGGTGGGCAACATGAATTTATAATTTCATTGGAAAAACTTCATTTAAAAACAGGTAGCTCATCAAACAAAAGAGAATTTAAACGACTTGTTAAAAATCTTTGTACGATAAACGATCTCCCTGATTATGAAGTTTTTTTCGATCCTAATACCGATAAAGTAACCTTTAAAAACCGCAATCAAAACACATCGAAAGCAGAAGCTTCGCGTAAAAAAGAGCAAGGAAAACGTGAAGTTTATAAGATTAAAAAAACACTCCAAAAAAATAAAGATATCAATTAGTACTTAAAGATATCTTTTTATGTCTTGTGTGATATCTTTAGATATCTTTTAGTAAGATTATGATATCTTTTAATATTATTATGATAACTTTTTATACTTTAAGATATCTTTAATATTATTATGGTATTTTTAGATACTTTTGGCTATCTTTTGATATTAATATGATACTTTTAGCTATTTTAAGATATCTTTTAATATTGTTATGATATCTTTAGATACTTTAAGATATCTTTTTAATATTTTTGGATATCTTTAGATACTTGGAGTTATCTTATGCCTACATATACATTTATAAGTCCCAAAGGTGGTGTTGGAAAAACTACATCTTCACTTCTATTTGCAACACAACTTGCTAAGAGAGGGGTAGGTGTTTCTATTATTGATGCAGATCCCAATTATCCAATTCAAAAGTGGGCTAACGGGGGCGCTTGTCCAGAAAATATGCATGTTATTTCTGATGTTACAGAAAATAATATAGCTACCAAAATACGTGAAGCAGCCGCTGTAGACCCTATTGTAATCGTTGATCTTGAAGGTACTGCCGCTAAAATCGTGATTCACGCACTTCAAGAAGCTGATTTTGTTGTTATTCCAATGCAAGGATCATTATTAGATGCTGAACAAGCAGGTAGAGCGATAGCGCTAGTAAAGGATCAAGAACAGGCTGTTAGAAGACATGTTAAAGATTATACACTGCCATTTTCAATACTTTTAACACGTACACCTCCAGCATATCAAACACGAAATATGGCGAGCTTAAGAAAAAGTCTGCATGAAAAAGGGATCCCTGTTTTTGACACCGTATTAACTGAAAGAGAAGCTTTCCGTTCAATGTTTTTTTTCCAAAAGCCTTTGGATACATTAAATTCGTCTGAAGCTCCAGGAATTGATAAAGCTATCAATAATGCTGATGCATTTGCAGCAGAATTAATTTCAAAATTATCACCGGAGGGGTAGCGATGACAGATTCAATAAAGCGAGTAGATGCATTTGCAAATTTAGATAAATTTAAACCTAAAACAGAGCCAAATCCAACAGCAAATAAGGATGATATAGAAAGAATATCTCGAGAAAATGGCTTTCCTTCACGTGAAGCTCAAGATCAAAAGCAACAAAAACGTGCAAGATTTAATTCAGGTGAAAGAAAAAGGCAGTTGAATATAAAAGTTAGAGAAAGCAGCTTTCAGAGATTCTATGATTTGGCAGAAAAAAGAGGGATTCGTGTTCTTGGCGATCTCTTCGATCAGGCTTTAGATGCTCTTGAAAAAGAAAATCACCCTTAATATTGTCCTTCTCGAAAGGTAGTGGGAATTAGCATTTAAATTTCCACTTATTGCTATATATTCCCATTGAGCAAAAGTAGTATTTTTCTAAATACGTGTTAGTCGGTTCTTTATTATTCAATATTTTTTAGTTAAATGAAATGACATCATGTTCGTATATCCACTTTTTTGGGCACTGTTGCAAATATCGGCCCTGATTGTTGATAATCATGCTTGACGATTTAACTAAAGGTGCCCCACATGAATGTTTTTAAAGGTCGACACTTTACCCGCGACATTATCTTGTGGGCAGTACGCTGGTACTGTAAATACGGCATTAGTTATCTGAGCTGCAAGAGATACTGGCCGAACGCGGTGTGCATGTTGACCACACCATCCTCTATCGCTGGGTTCAGCGTTATGCAGCTGAAATGGAAAAACGGCTGCGGTGGTACTGGCGTAATCCTTCCGCTCTTTGCCCGTGGCACATTGACGAAACGTATATAAAGGTGAATGGCCGCTGGGCTTATCTGTATCGCGCTGTAAGAGCGTACTCTGGATTTTTACCTTGCCCCCACGGCGTAACAGCAAAGTGGCTACGGGTTTCTGGGTAAAATTTTAAATAACGTGAAACAAGGATAGCTCTCACGCGTTATCAATACGGATAAGTCTCCGACATACGCTCGTGTGCTTGCTCAGCTCAAACGTGAAGGTCAATGTCCGTCTGACGTTGGAACACCGATAGATTAAGTACCGAAATAACGTTATCGAATGCGACCATGGCAAACTGAATCGGATAATCAGTGCCCTGCTGGGGTTTAAATCGATGAAGACAGCTTATGCCACGATAAAAGGGATTGAAGTGATACGGGCACTGCGTAAAGGTCAGGCTAAGTCATTTTACTTCGACCATCCCCTGGGTGAGATGCGTCTGGTGAGTCGAGTCTTTGAAATGTAAGACCTTCACCAACAAATTAAGGCTACCGCATCACGATCTTTGGAACAGTGCCTAAATTTAAGCTTTTTCCATTAATGCGACGGAACCACTACAGCTATCCAGCAACAGAGCTGTTTTCACCGCGACTGATTTCAAAAGTAAAATAACTATTTGTTTTTTCATCTTTTTTTAGCCATATTGAAATACCTCTTTTCTTTTCATTAAATTTTAGCGGGGTAACTGTAAGCTCATCCAAAATATCATCGTATTTAATAGTAACTTTTCCTTTTGCTATCTGTTCTGCGTTATCTGTTCTTAGTATAATAATATCTAATATTATGGTTCCAGCTGAATCAGGAATTTCTAATTTTTTATATTCAGTTTTATCTGGATAAATTGATTTAAATTTTGTTAATTTACCAGTAGAGTCAGTTACATTAGCTTCGAATACATCACTCTTTTTAAAAATATCGTCAATAAATTTAAAGTAAATAGAGAATTTTTCGCCGTACTGTGTATTTTCGTTCATATTATTGCCTCTCATAAGTTTAAAAGAACAAGCATTATTTATTTAAAAAATAGAAGAAATTCTATTTTTTCATTTATTGTTTAATTACTCTTGGCCTAAACTGAATTCTTTAATAAAGTTCTGATGTATCAACAGAAAAAAATCAACAAAGTCTTGAAATTATTTTTTTATAGCTAACAAATAAAATAGAACTGCCAGTAATAAATCATCCATTTTCGGACGTTACAGTTATCTATTCTTTAACATACATACCCAATATCCACAAGAAATATTTGCACACGAATAGTTTCATATTTTTGTTCATCTCTGAGTTGAGAGCAGTTAGTACCGTGGTATTAGCCGATGGTTACTACCTCGGTTCGTATCAATAAAAAACCGATAGCTTAGCCTGAGATGAGTTAAAAGCTAAATATGAATATTTTTTACTGGCTTTTGATTTTTATATAAGTCTCATCCATGTATCATTGTGGCTCATCGGATGATTATACTGGTAAAGCGTCTTATTTATATTAATATCAGTCTGATAGCTCTGCGGCACAGGATTTAATGGTCAACAATAATACTTTTCTCAAATATTATTTCTTCGAAATTACGTAGATTCAAGGAATAAGCCAGATATTGACGAATTTGTTAAGCAAGAATATAGAGTAATCCAACCAGATTTTTTAGGATGAACACTAATTAATAACTTTAAGATTTGGAAAATATAAAGTCTTTAATATATTATTATATAATTATTTTATTACTTACATTTACCTTAACCAATTACACTCTGCTTACTTTGTTTAAGTTTTTTATACCAAAAGTTTTGTGTTTTTTAATAAAATTACCAATAAATGTTACGCCAAATAATATAAATAACTTATTTATAATAAAGGTAATATTAATCATGGAAATATTTTATAAGATAACACAAAATATATTACAGAATGTATTTAATATATTAAATTTTATTATCGTTATTAGTACATTAATTTCTCCTATTTCAATCGCATCTACTATTACTCCAGATATTTGCAATAATAGCGAAATTATGGATATTGGTTATCGTAATATAACTCCTGCTAATATACCCGCTAAAGACGGCAGTGGTGTCTGGTCAACTATTGTTGGTTGTGCGGCATCAGGTGAAGGTAAAGGTGGAGTAACAACTTTAGGAACAAGCTCTAGAGGGTTAGACAACCATGGTGTATCAGTAGGATTTAATTCTTTGTCGGGTGCACAATCAACCTCTGTAGGGACAGGTGCAGACGCGCAAAATAAATCAGCGATAGCAATTGGTACAGCATCGATAGTAACCGGTAACCATGGTGTTGCTATTGGGAGTAATGTAAAGCGTGAGATCATTAATGTTAAATCACTAAGTAGTGACAACTTACATGCTGTTGATAAAAGACTTGAATCAGCTGCTACTGGAGGGGTAGCTATTGGCTCAAATACCGATGGGGGTGCTCGGGTTGAAAGAGGGGCTGACAATTCCGTTGCTTTGGGTGCGAACAGCAAAGCGAGCGCAGCTAAAGCAGTCGCACTAGGCGCTAATTCACTGGCAGATAAAGAAAACACCATTTCTGTTGGTAGTATCGGTGCGGAAAGAAACATTACAAACGTTAAAGCAGCGACCCTTTCCGCTAGTTCAACAGAAGCGGTCAATGGCAGTCAATTATATGGAACCAATAAAAGTGTTGTTGATAGCTTAGGGGGAGGCTCAAGCTTAAATAGTGATAGCACCATATCTAGCCCTAAATATAATACCAGGGGAATGCCGTTAATAACGTGGGTGATGCATTAACCGCCTTAGATGGTGCGACAAATCAAAGCACACAAAATATCGCTGATAATAAAGCCGCAATTATAAATATTACTGAGGGTATTAATAATGGTACTGTTGGTTTAGTACAACAAAACCCATCATCTCGTAATATCGGGTAGTTTGCGGGAAAGTGCAGGGAACTACGTTAAGGCATTTTATGCTCTTTCATGTAGCTAAATAACGTTCTTCTTGAGAAACCAAATAGCTCACAGACCTCACGAGCCGACTTTTCAGAATTTTGATAAAGTATGCGAGCCTGCTCCAGCTTATCTGGATCAGTTTTAGGTCGACCACCTGATTTCCCTCTGGCTTTTGCTGCTACTCTTCCTGCTTCCGCGCGTTCAGCCTTTATCTCTAGCTCCATTTGAGAAATAGCACCCATAATGGAAAGGAATGCCCGTCCTGTTGCTGTTGAGGTATCTATATTTTCGCGGAGCGATTTTAGTTCAACTTGCCTGTCTTTTAATTCATCGACGATTTCAAGCAAATGTGAGAGTGACCGCGACATCCGGCTTAACTCTGTGATAACCAGTATGTCACCAGTACGGATGTAATGGATCATATCTTGCCAACCAGGCCGGTCTTTCTTTGTGCCATTTATTTTGTCGGTAAAAACCTTTTCACATCCGGCTTGCTCTAATTGGTCAATTTGTGCATCTAGATTTTGTGAAGTTGAACTTACGCGAGCATATCCAATTAATTGTGTCATAGGTAATAAGTGCAAAAAGAATAAATCATTTAGGTTTACGCACGTTGTTTATTGCTAAAGTTTTTGCGCTGTTTTTTTGGATTGTACCACTCATTTTCATTATATTGGGGCATCCGTGCAAGAAGTATACTTTTTGCACTCACTTTATCTGGAGATTTCCCTTTGTCACATCGTACTATCCTGACTGAAAGGCAGCGTCAAGACTTACTAGGGGTAGCCTCAGAATTCGGAAAATATAGCACGCTAAGCCTATTTAGAGGCGGGGATCCATCTATACAGTGTCGGAATAGATACTCCTAAGTTATTTGCGACATCTTTTGGGGGGACTCCATTAGCCAGCAATTGCTTTGCTGAGGATATTTTGCTCTCGGTCATTTTGGGTTTACGACCACCTTTCCGGCCTCGTAAACGTGCAGCTTCTAGTCCAGCTTTGGTTCGCTCTGCTATTAGATCTCGCTCCATCTCAGCAAGACTAGCCATCACATGGAAAAAGAATCTACCGGAAGATGTCCCAGTATCTATTGAGTCTGTGAGGCTTTTAAACTGAACTCCCCGTTGCTGTAATTTATCGATTAGCTCTACTAGCTGTTTTACAGAACGCCCAAGCCTATCTAGTTTCCATACAACTAAAGTGTCTCCATCTCTCAACATTTCCAATGTTTTGTCTAAACCTGGCCTGTTTGCTCGGGTACCACTTATTTGATCTTCAAAGATTTTCTGACAGCCATGTTTTACTAATGAATCTTTTTGCAACTCTAAATTTTGTTCTTCTGTAGATACCCTTGCATATCCAATTAACACTGTAATTCTTCTCCGTAATTCCATTGCATGACAGGATTTTTATGAACAATTGACTCTCGAAACTCATTGAAATGGTAGTAAATTGAGAATAATGTTTCAAGAATGGTTTTTGAGAACAGTAACGTATTGATATTGCGTACAGTCGAAGGACAACAAAAGACATTCTCGCAAACCTTCGTTTTCAAGAAAAAGGAAACTGTATGCCTCGCCGTTCAATCCTTTCTACCGCCGAGCGCGAAAGCTTGCTGGCGTTGCCTGATAACAAGGATGAGTTGATCCGTCACTACACGTTTAGCGAAACTGACCTATCCATCATCCGACAGCGTCGAGGAGCAGCCAATCGCCTGGGGTTCGCGGTGCAACTCTGCTATCTGCGCTTTCCCGGCATCGTCCTTGGTATCGATGAGCGGCCATTTCCGCCCTTATTAAAATTGGTTGCCGACCAGCTTGAGGTTAGTATCGAAAGTTGGGACGAGTATGGGCAGCGGGAGCAGACACGGCGCGAACATCTGGTTGAATTGCAAACAATGTTCGGTTTTCAGCTATTCAACATGAACTACTACCGGCAGGCCGTCCATGCCATGACTGAGCTGGCTATGCAAACCGACAAGGGCATTGTGATGGTGAACGCATTAATTGATTATCTGCGGCAGCGATCAATTATTTTGCCAGCCATCAATGCTGTTGAGAGGGCTTGTGCTGAAGGACTTACCCATGCCAATCGACGTATCTACGATACCTTAGCCAAATCGTTGTCAGACTCGCACCGTCTTCGTCTCGACGATCTGCTCAAACTGCGGGATAACAGTAAAACTACTACTCTGGCTTGGCTCCGTTTATCACCAGTAAAACCTAATTCACGGCACATGCTGGAACATATCGAACGACTCAAGGTATGGCAGGCACTCGATCTGCCTATTGGTGTCGAACGGCTGATCCATCAAAACCGATTACTGAAGATTGCCCGTGAGGGAGGACAGATGACCCCCGCAGACTTGGCCAAGTTCAAGCCCCAACGTCGCTATGCGACATTGGTTGCGCTAGCCATTGAGGGGATGGCCACCGTCATCGATGAAATTATTGACCTTCATGATCGTATCCTGGGTAAGCTGTTCAATGATGCCAAGAAGCGACATCAGAAACAGTTCCAAGCATCAGGAAAGGCAATTAATGCCAAGGTGCGATTATTCGGCCGTATAGGCCAAGCATTGCTCGAAGCCAAGCAGGCCGGCAATGATCCGTTTACTGCTATTGAGACAGTCATATCCTGGGAAGCCTTTGCAAAAAGCGTGACAGAGGCACAATCGCTCGCGCAGCCAGAAGAATTCGATTTCCTGCATCGTCTCGGGAGGGATACACCACACTGAGCCGTTACGCTCCAGCCTTCCTCACTGTGCTCAAGTTGAGGGCCGCGCCCACTGCCAAAGATGTATTGGAGGCTATCGATGTGCTGCGTAGTATGAACAAGAATAATGCCCGCAAAGTCCCTTGCAATGCGCCAACGGGGTTCATCAAGCCTCGCTGGCAGAAGTTGGTGATAACCGACGTCGGCATCGATCGACGTTACTACGAGCTATGCGTGCTATCGGAGATGAAGAACGCATTGCGTTCCGGTGACATCTGGGTGCAGGGATCTCGCCAGTTCAAGGATTTTGAGGACTACCTTGTTCCCCCCGATAAATTTGCTGGCCTCAAAGAGGCAGGAGAATTGCCGCTGGGCATAACTACCGACTGTGATCAGTATCTGAATGAGCGGCTGATGCGTTTGGAAACGCAGCTTGCTGCTGTCAATCGCCTGGCGAAAGCAAATGAACTGCCGGATGCCATCATCACAGCCTCTGGCCTAAAGATCACTCCGGATGCAGCGGTACCCACTCACGCGCAGCTCTTTATCGATCAAGCCGCTAGAACCCTACCACATGTCAAGATCACTGAGTTGCTGCTTGAAGTCGATGAATGGACTGGTTTTACACGGCATTTCACACACTTGAAATCGGGTGTTCTGGCTAAGGACAAGAATTTGTTGCTGACGACAATCCTTGCCGACGCGATCAATCTGGGGCTGAGTAAGATGGCTGAATCGTGTCTGGGCACCACCTATGCCAAACTTGCTTGGCTGCAAGCCTGGCATATCCGAGACGAAACGTATGGCGCAGCCTTGTCCGAGTTAGTCAATGCACAATACCAACATCCGTTTGCCGAGCATTGGGGTGATGGTTCCACGTCTTCATCTGACGGTCAAAATTTCCGCACTGGCAACAAGGCGGAGAGCACGGGACACATCAATCCCAAATATGGCAGTAGTCCAGGACGGACCTTCTACACTCACATTTCTGATCAGTACACGCCATTTCATACAAAAGTGGTCAATGTCGGTGTACGTGACTCAACCTACGTACTTGACGGTTTGCTTTATCATGAATCAGATCTTCGAATCGAAGAGCACTACACCGACACGGCAGGATTTACCGATCACGTTTTCGCGTTGATGCACCTATTGGGATTTCTTTGCCCCCGCGCATACGTGACCTTGGAGAGACCAAGCTCTACATTACAAAGCGAGATGTCACCTATGAGGGATTGAAATCAATGATTGGCGGAACACTCAACATCAAGCTCATCCGCTCCTATTGGGATGAAATTTTGCGGTTGGCGACCTCTATAAAGCAAGGCACGGTCACGGCCTCCCTGATGTTAAGGAAGCTTAGCAGCTACCCACGCCAAAATGGTCTGGCACTCGCCCTACGCGAGCTGGGACGTATCGAGCGCACGCTGTTCATTTTGGATTGGTTACAAAAGTGTTGATCTCCGTCGCCGCGTACACGCAGGATTGAATAAAGGGGAGGCTCGTAATGCCTTAACTCGAGCTGTGTTTTTCAATCGTCTGGGGAAATCCGAGACCGCAGTTTTGAGCAACAGCGTTATCGAGCAAGTGGTCTTAACCTGGTGACTGCCGCCATCGTACTATGGAACACAGTTTATCTGGAAAGTGTGGTGAATGGATTACGTGCCAAAGGACATATCGTTGATGATGCGTTATTACAATACCTATCGCCGCTGGGTTGGGAGCACATCAACCTGACAGGGGATTACCTGTGGCGTAGCAATACCAAGATCGGCTTAGGTAAGTTTAGGCCGCTACGACCACTGCAATCTGCTTAGCGTGCTATATTTTCCGAATTCTGTGGCTACCCCTACTAGAATTACCAAAGGATGAACCTACATTGCTGCAATACTATATTCTAAGCGATGAAGATATTTTGCGTGTTAACAAAAAACGTAAAGCAGCCAATAAACTCGGCTATGCTCTACAGCTTTGTGCCTTTCGTTATCCCGGAAGGTTACTGCAAAAGAAAGAGTTTATTCCGCAAGAAACATTAAGATTTATAGCTCAGCAGTTAGGCCTAGATCAGAATGAGCTCATAGAATATGGTTTGCGTACTGAGACCAGATATGAACACTCATCTTCTTTACAGCGGTCTTATGGATTTCGTACTTTTCAGGATTCTGACGAAAAATCATTTATAAACTGGCTTACAGAGACTGCGATAGAAACAAGGAGTAATGCCGAGCTAGTAGAGTTGTTCGTTAAGCAATGCCGCAAATATAAGATCATTCTTCCCGGCGTTACGGTGATTGAGCGATTGTGTGCTGATGCACGAGTCGCTGGAGAACGCACTATCGTCGCTAAAGTCATGGAGCGTCTTGATGATAAGATGAAGGAAAGTCTGCATGGCTTACTCAAGGACACTGTCGATGGTCGACTTACCATCTATGGTTGGTTGAAACGATTTGAAGCTGGTCACAATTCAGCTGATGTGAACCGCTTGCTTAATAAGCTGGAATACTTGAAAGAATTGAACATTCCTAAGTCTATTTTGCGAGGAATCCCGTCACATCGCGTTGTTTGGCTGAGGCAGCAAGGTGAGTCCTATTATGCAGATGGATTACGCGAAATTAATGAATCTAGAAGGTTAGCTATATTAGCTATCTGTGCAATAGAGTGGCAGGCAATGATAACAGATGCTGCACTGGTAACCCACGACCGAATTGTTGGCAAAACTTACAACGAATGTAAGCGTCATCTGGACGATCAACTCGCTGAACAGAAGTCTGTTGCCCACAAAACCCTTAAATCTTTTGTTACTTTAGGAAAACAGCTTTTGAAGGGCCATGCAAAAAATCTCGCTGTACCTGAAGTGATAACTGATGCACACGAACTGTACTCCCTCATACTAACAGCAACAGAGCTATCGCAAAGATTAGGTAATGACCCTCTAGAATATGTGCTGCGGGGGCATGGTAGATTTAGGCGCTATACGCAACGTCTGCTTGAAGATATTACTTTTGAAGGTAATGAGGCGACGCAGCCATTATTAGATGCCATATCTTTATTGAAGAAGCTGAATCAAGCGAATGCTAGAGGGCAATCAAATGTCATTTTGCCGACTGAATTCGCTAATGCAAAATGGCGTAAACGCTTAAGTCAATCACCAGAGAGAAAGCTTTAGGAAACGGCAGTTCTCTTTGCTATTCGTGATAACCTTCGCTCTCGTGATCTTTGGGTATCAGATTCTGGTACTTACCAAGATACTCGTCAGCAACTACTTTCTCTTGAAACAGCCAAACAGACCTTATCGCTACCCATTCCTCTAGAGCCGCAAACATGGATTAAAAGCCGCCAAGAGTTACTGGCACAACAAATCAAACAGGTAAACCAAATGATACGCCATAACAGTTTACCCAATAGCGGAATTGAGAACGGAAAAATACGAGTCAATCGCCTTGACCGCCAGATACCAGAAGGCATGGATCAGTTCTCATACAAACAAATGCCAGACGTTTCGATTACAGAGATTTTACGTGAGGTCAATGAAGATATTGGACTGACAGACAGTTTCACTCACATTCATAGTGGTTCACCGTGTGCAGATGAAATTGGTTTGCTTAATGTCTTGCTAGCAGGCGGCATCAATATGGGGTTAAAGAAAATGGCCTCATGCAACTCATCCAACATATCACCTTGGTCACTGATGCGCATCTCTAACTGGCATGTGACAAGTGAGACTATGACTGATGCTCTAGCTGTTGTCATCGAGAAGCATAAAGACCTTCCTTTGGCGAGCGCATGGGGTGATGGCACAAGCTCATCTTCAGACGGCCAGTTTATGATAAGCGGCGGCTCTGGAGAAGCGATGAACGTTGTCAATGCCAAGTATGGCCTTGTCCCTGGCATTAAAGCCTATACACATGTCTCTGATCAATATGGACCATTTGCGCTGAAAACTATTCCAGCAACAGCCCATGAAGCGCCTTATATTCTTGATGGGCTTACGATGAATGATGCAGGGAAACGTATAAAAGAGCATTATGCAGATACCGGAGGATTTACAGATCATGTCTTTGCTATGTGTGCTTTGCTTGGATACCAGTTTTCACCTAAGTTGCGTAATATCTCGTCTCTAAAACTCTCTGGTATGGATGGAGTTTCTGTACCCAAAGTAATGAAAGAACTTATCTCTGCTAGAGCCAATATCACACGAATTGAAAAGCAATGGCCTGATATTATTCGTCTTATTGCCAGTGTTATGACGCATAAAGTTGTTCCGAGTGATATCTTACGGCAGCTCGCTTCTTTCCCACGCCAAAACGAATTAGCTATTGCCTTGAGAGAAATCGGACGGATTGAACGCACAATATTTATCCTAAAGTGGGTTAGTTCTATGGCTATGCAACGTCGAACCCAAATGGGTCTAAACAAAGGAGAGGCTCATCATGCGTTAAAACGAGCGCTTAGCTTCAATCGGCGGGGAGAAATTACAGATCGCTTCTCTGAAAATCAGCATCTACGCATGATGCATCTTAATTTGCTCGCTGCCATAATAATCTACTGGAACACCAAGCATTTAGGACGAATCATTCAAGCTATGCAAAGGCAAGGTATCGAGATAGCACCGGAGAAACTGGCGCATCTATCCCCTCTTGGCTGGGAGCATATTATCTTGACGGGTTTCTATGAGTGGTAAGCAAAACTCTTAACGTAGTTCCTTGCACTTTCCCGCAAACTACCCGAATATCACTGTGGCTAAAGATACTGACGGCACTTTAATTGACTTTAGGGGGACGAAGGGTGAACGTCTATTGATTAATGTGAAGAAGGGTAAAATCAGTGCTGATAGCAAAGATGCCATTAATGGTTCCCAGCTGTATCAAGCTAACCAACGAGTCAATAAAAATATTAATGAAATTCAAAACATCTTATCGGAGGTTAATAACATTATAAACAGCGGCGGGACAGGTATGATATCACAAGATAAAGGTACGAAAGATATTCATATTGGTCAGAATAAGGATGGCATGAAAATTAATATTGTAGGGAAAAGAGGTAATCGGAGGATTAGTGGTGTTAAAGCGGGTGTTAGTGATAACGACGCGGTGAATATCCGTCAATTAAGAGAAATCCAAAATGCGAATAATGACGCTTACAGACACTTAGATAAGCGTATTGACTATTTAGATGATAAATTAACGGCAGGAGTAGCTTCTACTATGGCTATGTCAGGTATTCCACAAGCCTATCAACCTAACTCAAACCTGGCTGGTATAGCTCTCGGGGGTTATGGTAATAAATCAGCCATTGCAGTTGGTGTTTCTCATATTTCTGAGAATGGTCATTGGGTAACTAAGTTACAAGGTAGTGCTAATACTGAAAGTGATTTTGGAGCAACTGTTGGTGTGGGCTATCAATGGTAACTTTATTATTCAGATAGTATCAATTAGTAATTAACCGTTTTAGTTAATAAGCATAAAAACGAGCGAGATTTAGCCCTCGCTTTTTGTTCGTATTATCTTCAGTATAATTTTTAAGAGTTTTTTACTTTTTGTTAGAAAATTGTGCTTTAAATAAATATAAAGTTAATTAACCGAGTCTGCATTTAGCTTTTGAAATGATTTTACTAAAAAATGGCACTGTTGCAAAGATCGTGATACGGTCGCCTTATTTGTTGGTGAAGGTCTTACGTTTCAAAGACGTTGCTCACCAGACGCATCTTACCCAGGGGATGGTCGAAGTAAAATGACTTAGCCTGACCTTTACGCAGTGCCCGTATCACTTCAATCCCTTTTATCGTAGCATAAGCTGTCTTCATCGATTTAAACCCCAACTTGGCGCTGATTATCCGTTTCAGTTTGCCATGATCGCATTCGATAACGTTATTCTGGTACTTAATCTGTCGGTGTTCAACGTCAGGCGGACATTGACCTTCTCGTTTAAGCCGAGTGAGTGCCGGAGCGTATGGCGGAGACTTATCCGTATTGATAACGCCTGGGATCTGCCCCTGTTTTACATTGTTTAAAATTTTACCCAAAAAGCGGTATGCCGCTTTGCTATTACGCCGTGGTGCAAGGTAAAAATCCAGGGTACGCTCTTACAGCGCGATACAGATAAGCCCAGCGGCCATTCACCTTTATATACGTTTCGTCAATGTGCCACGGGCAAAGAGCGGAAGGATTACGCCAGTACCACCGCAGCCGTTTTTCCATTTCAGCTGCATAACGCTGAACCCAGCGATAGAGGATGGTGTGGTCAACATGCACACCGCGTTCGGCCAGTATCTCTTGCAGCTCAGATAACTAATGCCGTATTTACAGTACCAGCGTACTGCCCACAAGATAATGTCGCGGGTAAAGTGTCGACCTTTAAAAACATTCATGTGGGGCACCTTTAGTTAAATCGTCAAGCATGATTATCAACAATCAGGGCCGATATTTGCAACAGGACCATCTTTTTTATTTCCCCAATAAGTGCTGGAACGCCCAGCGCTCAAAACGATTAGTACAGTGACAGCGTCTCATTTAGCTCATCACTTGAGCCCTAATGTGTTTAATCAATTTGTAAGTAGATAATTTACTCATATCAAATTCAAACACTCGATATTATTTTTTAAAAGATTATTTACCTGTCTAAAATATTATAAATTTTTAGACAGTTGAAAATATTGGCTCTAAAATGTCTATTAAGTCGTTTTGTAACAATAATAGACATTCATTGTCTTTAAATCGATTAAGGAGACATTTTATGCGGCTTTTTGGTTATGCCAGAGTTTCAACCAGTCAACAATCACTCGATATTCAAGTTAAAGCACTTAAAGAAGCCGGTGTAAAGGCAAATCGAATTTTTACTGATAAGGTCTCAGGTAGCCATACCAAACGGAATGGTCTCAATCTATTGCGTTTGAAAGTCGAAGAGGGCGATATTATTTTGATTAAAAAACTAGATCGTCTTGGTCGTGATACTGCAGATATGATTCAGTTAATAAAAGAGTTCGACCAAGAAGGGGTGGCGATACGATTTTTAGATGATGGTATCAGCACTGAAGGTACAATGGGAAAAATGATAGTCACCATCTTATCAGCAGTTGCTCAGGCAGAACGCCAACGTATTTTAGAACGAACAAACGAAGGTCGATTGGAAGCAAAATTGAAGGGTATTAAATTTGGACGTAAACGCAGTGTTGATCGAGAAAAAATTAAACAACTGCGTTCTCAGGGAATAGGAGCAACAGCAATTGCCCGTCAATTAAATATTGCGCGCTCAACGGTTTATAAAGTGTTTGATAATGAGTATGTCAAGTTAAAATAACCTGTACCATAACGCTTAGTTACTATTGTAACAGCGCTCTAAGGATTGTTATTTAATATCGCAGAGCAATCAAAATTTAATTTATTATCCTTAAATGTAGCTTAATTTAAGTGATTTACCTGATGCAGGCCGGTAATCCCCTAACATATTATCATTCAATAAAAGCGATATCTTATTTTCGTTTTTTCTTTAACACAAGCCATTGTTCGATTTATTTATACAAAAATGTTTCTAGCGCATAAACATTATTTTATTTTTAGGTATTAAAATGAAAATTCATAAAGATATATCGTTTCTTGGAAGGGCAATATTAGGCGGAGGGCCTGATAAAGAAGCATTAGTTTTAAAAAAATGGGTTAGAAGTGGTCCGCAACATGAGCGAGCTGGACGGGAAATCATTGAAAAAAAAATAATGGAAGTTAAAGAAAACAACAGTACTGTTTTAGAATTAAATGATGGAGAGTTATCATCCGTTAGCAGTTTACCTCATATTCCCGATTGTGTTCGTAGGTTATATATTGAAATGCCGGCCTTAATGGAGTTACCTAAGTTACCAGATAACTTGGAAAAGCTTGAAGTAGCAAATGCTCCCCTACATGGCATATCATCCTTACCGCAAAAACTTTCAATTATAAAACTAGAGTATCTATCAAATCTTAATCAGTTAAATAATCTTCCAAGTGAATTAAAAGTTTTAACACTAAATCAGTGTAACTCACTTAATTTACCAATGGATTTACCACACTCCATTGAAGAACTAAGTGTTGTTTCAGATATTGAAATAAAATGGGGTATTGAATCACTCCCTCAATCATTAAATAAATTAAACCTTGGGAATGTCTATATTGAACTGCATGTTTTAAAAGGGCATGATAATTTAAAAAGAAATGGTTTTGATGTTAAAGCAACTTTAGATTTTAATATAGGGGATGTAGTTTATGGTTTAGCTCACAGTCGAAAAATGATAACAAGAGAATTAGCAACACTTTATGATAAGAAAGAGATTGTAATACAAAATACATTAACCAACTCCGTATGGGATCGTAGATCACCAGAGGAATTTAGCAATGATGAAACTATTGCTCAAAGGTTAAGAGATGTTGAAAGAGGCATAGCATTTAGGGATTTTCTTGCTAGACATCCAAAATATAATGTAACAACTCAATCTTCAGAACACCGGGCTTATAGTACAGATACAAAACGTTGGATTAAGACAAGTAAGGCTGGATTAGAATTTCAAACCATGGTAAGAAAAAATAAAGTTATCTTTTGTGTTGATGAAATTATTGATTCTATATCAGATATAGCAAAGAAAACTTATCCTAATGGGCGTTCAATTACAGCATCTGAATTGCGTTGGTTATATAGACATAGAGAGGAACCTGATATAAAAAGCAATGTCTCATTTTACCTACGTGGACAGCCGGTTTCTCAGGAATATGTATTCTCTCTTAATGAATGGAAAGAATATTTACCAAAATCTGATAGTAACACTAATTAGTAGAATATGTATTTATCGGTCGAGTATTCAAGACGTTGATAATGGTATACCACTCTTTTTCTAACGTGGAGATAAAAGGTTAAAATTGATGTCAGTTACTTGTTATTTCTGCTATATGGAGACTGATAACAGCATACAAATGGAATAACGTAGTGGTTTACAGTAATACTAATGCATATTTTTTCAGCCATAATATGAATAATTTCTTTGTCTGTTGATGGCATGACGTTAACCACCAGACGACAGAGATTATTGATACTCTGCTCTACACCTGTGTCGACAATACCGTCATTGCCACTAACTTGGATGTTCTCTTTTGCCATTAATACGGCTTTAAACTCACTTGTGGTTACGGTTGATACCTTCATGGCACAGCTATTGGAAGCGCCATCACAAATTATTCCGCTAACATCACTGATCATATTGATAATAGAGGTGTGTATAACATTTAGGTTATGAGTGAACAACCAAGCTATACCCGCACCAGCTCCCATCGTAGCTGGGCACTGTTGCAAATATCGTGATGCGGCAGCAGCCTTATTTGTTGGTGAAGGTCTTACATTTCAAAGACTCGACTCACTAGACGCATCTCACCCTGGGGATGGCCGAAGTAAAATGACTTAGCCTGACCTTTACGTCGTATACTTCAATCTCTTTTATCGTGGCATAAATCATCTTTATCGATTTAAACCCCGGCATGACGCTGATTATCCGCTTCAGTTTTCCATGATCGCATTCGATAACGTTATTTCGGTACTTAATCTGTCGGTGTTCAACGTCAGACGGACATTGGCCTTCACGTTTTAGCTGATGAATCGCACGAGCGTATGTCGGAGACTTATTCGTATTGATAATGCCTGGAATCTGTCCCTGTTTTACATTATTTAAAATTTTATCCAGAAACCGGTATGCCGCTTTGTTGTTACGCCGTGGTGGAAGGTAAAAATCCAGGGTACGCCGTCTGTTGTCTACAGCGCGATACAGATAAGCCCAGCGGCCATTCAGCTTTATATACGTTTCGTCAATGTGCCACGGGCAAAGAGAGGAAGGATTACGCGAGTACCAACGCAGCCGTTTTTCCATTTCTGGCACATAACGCTGAACCTAGCGATAGAGGGTGGTGTGGTCTACATGTACCCCGCGTTCAGCCAACATTTCTTGCAGCTCACGATAACCA
This sequence comes from Arsenophonus sp. aPb, assembly GCF_029873475.1. Classification (NCBI taxonomy): domain Bacteria; kingdom Pseudomonadati; phylum Pseudomonadota; class Gammaproteobacteria; order Enterobacterales; family Morganellaceae; genus Arsenophonus; species Arsenophonus sp. aPb. The sequence goes on along the minus strand of NZ_CP123500.1, from coordinate 19,986 downwards.
ATGCCGTATTTACAGTACCAGCGTACTGCCCACAGGATGATGTCGCGGGTAAAGTGTCGACCTTTAAAAACATTCATGTCCGGCACCTTTAATTAAATCGTCAGTAAAGATTATCAGTAATCCAACCCGATCTTTGCAATAGGGCCTTTTAGAACGGACAAACGAAGGCTGGCTGGAAGTAAAGTTAAAGGGGGGTCAATTTGGACGTAAGCGTAGTGTTGATCGAGAGAAAATTAAACAACTGCGTTCTCAAGGAATGGGAGCAACAGCAATTTCCAGGCAATTAAAATTGCCAGATCAACGGTTTATAAAGTGTTTTATGATTAATGTTTATTTAAAATTAAATTAACATTTTATCGAATGCGATCATGGAAAACTGAAACGGATAATCAGCGTCATGCTGGGGTTTAAATCGATAAAGATGATTTATGCCACGATAAAAGAGATTGAAGTATACGACGTAAAGGTCAGGCGGTTTGGCCATCCTCTGGGTGAGATGCGTCTAGTGAGTCGAGTCTTTGAAATGTAAGACCTTTATCAACAAATAAGGCTGCCGCATCACGATCTTTGCAACAGTGCCTAATATAAGACATGAAAATTACATTAGATTGTTAATAAAAAAATTCAACGCTTAACCTAGTTGCTAATGATGATATTTTTTCCCAAACAGGCATATTGATATTTCCTTACTAGTCAGAAAAATAAAGGAATCAATTAATTTGAAATAATAAATTTATATATATTCCTAACCTAAAAGGAGGAACAATAAAAATATTATTTAATTTAAGTTAAATAATATTTTTTAAAGTTGTAATCGCCTTTTAATGTACTAGCTGTAATTCTTTTTTTTTATATTTATCATCCCTAAAATAACCATAAAATTTTATGACTGAATTATTAATTAATCAACATATTGAATTAGCTTATAAACATTCTTTTTTAATAACTGCAAAAAAGTATCAGGTAATTATTGGGTTAAGAGAACCAAACTCGCTTGGTCAGACTTTATTAAAAGAAGGATATCCTTGCAAGAGTTTTCATATGAAGGCTAAATCTAGCCCAACAGGACCAACAGCCGGATTTATTACTGAAAAAGCTTGTTATTCTAAAGTTCCACCTAATGATTATCCTAAACATGATATCAATATCCTATCAGCCAAAGCTAAAGGAGCAAAAGCAATAGACTTAGTTATTAGTGAATCTAGATTAAGAGAATTGTTAATAGAAAACTTAATTCATTTAGGAAATGAAAAATATTCAGCCTACTACCCTGGAGGAGAAGAAAAATTTTTTATTAATAAAAAAGGAGCAGTATTTGATGATAATAGAAATCCTGTAAAAGTTATGACCAATCCACCGCAATATGGTGAGCAAACGACAGATTCACGGCCCATTACTGCAGATTATGATTTATTTGCTATCATTCCAAGAGAAAATCAATCATATAATCAACTACCATTAAACATCCCTCCACGACCTATTAAAGAAAATTATGATATTTTTAAGAAACATAACCTTGATTTTTTAAAACTAAAATCAGTTTTTGGGGAAGGCGATAAAAATATGGGTAACATCCACTTTTTTGCTAAAACTATCATTAAATCGTTGAATAATTGTGTTAGAGATGAAGGTTATAAAGGAGGTAACTTGGTTTGGCACGGTGATGAAACAAGTAACCCGTTTAGCCCTGGATTTGATATAAATGATCACCCAATATTCTTTCATCCCAATGGAATGATTTTAAGGGTCAAAGAAAAATCCGACTTGAATAAATATTATTCAATCTTTAAATCTCAAGGATTTGCTCCAGAATATAGTTCTAGATTTTGATTTTAATTTGCTCTGTTGCAAAAATCGGATCGAATTGCTGATAATCATTCCTGACGATTTAATCAATGGTGCCTGACATGAATGTTTTTAAAGGTCGACACTTTACCATATTCTTTCATCTAAATGGTGTTATTTTAAAGGTTAAAAAAGAATCTGACTTGAGAGAATATTATTCAATATTTAAGTCTCAAGGATTTGCTCCTAAATATAGTCACAGATTTTGATTTTAATTGGCTTTGTTGCATTAAAAATAAGAAATTATTTCACTCTGATTAAGCTAAATTTATTCCGATTCATACAATAAAAAATATTTTCTGCTAAAAATTACACCATAGTTTTACCTATTAGAGCAATTAAACAAGCCACAGAATAGTTATGTTATAAACAAATAGTATGGTGAATAAAGGGTAGTACGAAATTTTGTTATTTCACATTATTTTTTATAACTTCAATATTGTTATATGAAACAAAAGATTGGTTATGAATATGTTAAAAAAATTAAACTGAGTTTTTCTATTGTTTGTGCTAGGTATTTACGGTTTCCATATACAAGTTAATCAGCGCTGCTTCCTGGCAATATAGGATGGCGAAATGGTAGTGGGTCTGGCGGCAATTGCTGCACATACTAATAAGCATAACTGCACATGAGGAAATGGTTATTTTTATGATGGCAGCACTGTCATATGTAGACAATGCTAGATGAGTAGTGGTGTGCTTATTATTTTCGGGGATATCAAGATAAGAGGATGTGCTTATATAAAGATTATGGTTCCAATTGAAGCGATATAAACGATGTTGTAAAGCATAAAGCGATCTTATCAATTTTTTGGAGATATTAACGGTGATATTGAACGACGATTTGACGTGGTACGAAGTTGGTAATATTTCTACAGGACCAGGAACAATGGTACAAGATGCATTTCAACAGAAGTTTGGTACACCAACCAAGGAGTACTTACATGCTGGAATGTCATTGTATAAATTCAATGGATTTCCTACTCTAGCGAGAGGGGTTGTCAATGACTCAACGCCTCTGTCACCGTGGTGGAGTCCAACCAAACCATTCAAACATGATGGTGGGCTGGAACAGCGTTGTTCGATTGCTAAGTTAAATGGTATATCGTTGCGCGAATGGGGGCGTTTGACTTCAGTGATCAAAGAGAATTGGAGTTCACTTGATTGGTTACTTAAGATAACGCTAAAAGTTCCGGTCTATGCTTGGTTTGGTGGTTTTAAAGGTATGCCGCGTATTGACGCAGGAGCACGTTCTTTACGGAAGTTTGAGCTTGAGGCAAGAGGGCGCAGCTCAGGTTTGCCAGGCGGTGGTACGCAATTTTATATTCCTAACCTCATGGTTGGGCATATAGAAACGCATATATTTTCGCCACTATAATATAGCAATTCTGTCACATTAAGATAAATTTTATCCGATGAAATACAAAACATATTGTGTCTATAAGGGGTAAATCTTAATATAGTATTTTTACATATATGTAAAAATACTGAATGTGACAGAATTAGTTCAAGTGATTGTGATAATAACCAATTTTTAAGCTGATAGCTTAGTCATATTCAATTCAAGTTCCCCATATTATTTTTTTATATTATTTACTTTTCTGAAATATTATAGCTTAATGTAGATAGTAAGTTATATGATACTGTCATTGCTGAAAATTTAGAACAAGTAATGCATTTTTCATAACACAGTGTTGTATGTGAATTTATGGTGATAAATTTGTTATTTTATTTAGATTTTAAAAATAAATGGCATTAACCTATTATGTCAATAAATTTAAACGCTGTTAATGTTAATTATGAATATAACTTTTATTGCCATGATGTAAATAATGTTAAAAATATTAATTTTTTTGAGAAATCCTCCGCGAAAGAAAAGCATTTAAATGCCGTTGAAAACCATGAACAAAAAAATTTCCAAGATATTTAACACATATTTCATCTAATATAGAGTTTACCTCTATGGAAAAGAGGTTGATGGAAGATCTTTATGATGAAAAAGAATTATTTTTAAAGACAAATTACGCGCATAGTCAAAAAACATTAATTACAGCAATTAAAGTAATCGATAAGCTAATTGACAATCCAGAAAAAAATATAAAAAATCTTAGTTTGTTATCAAAATATATTGAAAGTTTATATCATAGAATTAGTACATCAAATCCATGTTGGAATTCAGCAAATGATATTGCCTCAAAGTCATTATAAAAAATAGGAAATTATCTATCTGAAACGTATAGGACTTTGTCAAAAACATCAACAGAACCAAATAAGGATTTGTTAACATTAACAGAATGTTGGGTTGCAGCAACAACGGAGATGAGTCGAAAGAATGTAACAGGAAATAATTTAATTATAAATTATTCTAATATTGATACGATATTAAGGTATTATGTATAAAATCAAGAAAGCTTATTAAAAAATTATGATTTTTCAGTAAATTTAGGCAAGATCCTAAATTTACTTTGTTACATAAGACCAGGAATACTAGATGGCCAACTATTATCTAAAAATAAAAAAATAATAGAAGTTAATTTATTTAAAACTATTAAACAATCTTTAGAACTTGTTAATGAAAAAAAGATACATCCCCCTTTTATCATTTACGTTGTAGTATGAATACATTAGCTCATATTATCAATGTTGAAAAAATTAATAATCCTAATGCTTGGACTCTAACACGCGATAAGATTGATTATAATCTGCAATCTATATTAAAAAACTATAAAGAACTGCCTGCTAAAAATGATTTATGTGAAGAGATTAGTGTAGTTCTTGCTAAATATTTAGAAGATACTGAAAGAAGTATTGAAAAAAATAACGGAGCGAACTTTTATAATTTTATTAAACCAATTAGAGAAGAAGAGATTATTCCTTATAGCTTTAAACTTAATAGCAGGCATAAAGTAACATCTTCTTATAATTTTAATAATGAAGAAAAAAATAAACTTAATATTATAGCTGATAAATTTTTAAATGATTTTTATAATATTTAGGGAAGAGATAAAATAAAAGATGATTATTCTAAGCTATTAGAAATTATAATCATGAAGAACAAAGAGCTTTATAACCGCTATGGTAATTATCCTTTTCGTATAGATACTAACAATGGAGGTATTTATATTGAAGGAAATCCTAAAGATCCTAATAATCAGCCTCGCATCTTTATTTATATGAAAGGAAATGATGTCCATAACTTTGGGCACGAAATTGTCCATTATCTTGATGGTAAATATAATAAGTATGGTGATGCAGCAGAATTTTCCTCTGAAGAAATTTCATGGTGGAGTGAAGGACTTGCTGAATATATATCTCACGGTGAAAAAAATAAATATGCAACCCAAACTTTAATGTATTGTTCGGTTAATAGGCGACCTACTTTAGATCAAATTATAGATATTGATAGTTTTTCTGCTAATGGTCACAGTGAAAGATTAGGCACTGTTGCAAATTTCGTGATGCGGCACCTTATTTGTTGGTGAAGGTCTTACATTTCAAAGACTCGACTCACCAGACACATTTCTCCCAGAGGATGGCCAAAGTAAAACGACTTAGCCTGACCTTTACGCAGCGTCCGCATCACTTCAATCTCTTTTATCGTGGCATAAATCATCTTTATCGATTTAAACTCCAGCTTGGCGCTGATTATCCGTTTCAGTTTGCCATGATAGCATTCGATAACATTATTTCGGTACTTAATCTGCCGGTGTTCAACGTCAGACGGACATTGGTCTTCACGTTTAAGCTAAGCAAGCACACGAGCGGGCACTGTTGCAACAGTGCCAAAAAATGCAAGAGATTGCCATTGGTGTTTAAAAATTAAATAACAATTTTTTGCTTAACGCCTTGACGTTCAATAATCAAATTGAGTTTTCCTTTAGGTGTTAGTGATATAATTTTACGGAGTTTGTCAATTTCTTGTGGTGCATAATTTATGCCGTTGATGCTTTTAATGATATCGCCATTATTAAGATTATATTTCTCAAGTTCTTTATCTTCATTATAGAAAATCTCTATGCGTTCATTATAATACCTGACGCCAATGTTTCTGACGGGATATTGATTATCTTTATATAATGAGTTGGCGTCATAACAAAAAAGCATTTTACTTGGCATAAACGCATAGCGACTAAAGCGGGATAAAAAATTCATACCTAGAAGATATTGATTGTTATTATTTCCAGTTATTCTTATTTCGCCAAGTGGATGATTATTAAAACTTAAGCCTTTAAGTATATAATCCTGGTTTTTAATAAGACCGGTTGCCTCCATTGCTGTAATATTATGTTTGATAGGTGTGATTTCACCTTTTTGATTTTTAAAGTATTCAAGAAAATCGTACCCAAGATCACTTCCATCGTTTCCGGTATCAACTCTCACCTTTATGTAATCATTATTTCCATAATCTAAATAAAAGTAGGGTGATTCTCCATAAGCATCTTGATATGCTATGCAGTATGAATAAGTTGATATTGGAGGTGATTTTCTCAGTATGGTTAATTGTCCTTTTTTATTGTCAACATGCCAATTAAATTTTCTAAAGGTGTCAATTCCTAGAATACCATCTATTTTTGTACCGGAGGCTTGAGTAAAAAGAGTTAAATCTTTTGCAATCCAGATTTCATTATCATTAATTTCTTCTTTACCAATAAACACACTCACTGGCTTAATAAATTTAAGATTTTTTATGTCGATTTTATCGTGAATCGTTTTAAAGTTAGAAAAAATTTTTTTATGGAATGGATGCAAGGATGAGTATGGAACTTCCTGTGTTATTTCTTTAGCTGTTTTTTCGTCGATAATGGTAATACTAGCGCCCGTATCAATTAAAAAATGATATAACTTATTATTGATGGTGACAGGAATAATTAAACTGCTATAAAATTTTTCATTTAAAATATCATTAGCAGCCTCATTTGATTTCTCTGGTTTTTTAACTATGCATCCAGACAAAGATGAAGTTAAAAGTGTTATAGAAATGACGGCTAATGTTGTCTTTGCATATATATTCATTATTTACGCACTCATACAATGATAAATCAATCATAATATAGGTAAATGATTATCTGTGTAAATTATTGAGGCAGCAACGTAGGCACTGTTGCAAAGATCGAGTCGGATTGCTGATAATCATTCCTGACGATTTAATTAAAGGTGCCCCACATGAATGTTTTTAAAGGTCATCTCTTTACCCGCGATATCATCCGGTGGGCAGTACGTTGGTACTGCAAGTATGGCATTAGTTATCTGAGCTGCAGGAGATGTTGGCTGAGCGCGGCGTGCATGTCGACCACACACCATCTATCGCTGGGTTCAGCGTTATGCGCCAGAAATGGAAAAACGGCTGCGATGGTACTGGCGTAATCCTTCCGCTCTTTGCCCGTGGCACATTGACGAAACGTATGTAAAGGTGAATGGTCAGTGGGTTTACCTGTATCGCGCTGTAGACAACAGACGGCGTACTCTGGATTTTTACCTTTCACCACGGCGTAACAGCAAAGCGACATATCGATTTCTGAGTAAAATTTTAAACAACGTAAAACAGGGGCAAATCCCAGGCGTTATCAATACGGATAAGTCTCCGACATACGCTCGTGCGCTTGTTCAGCTTAAACGTGAAGACCGATGTCCGTCTGAGGTTGAGCATCGACAGATTAAGTACCAAAATTACGTTATCGCAGGCACTGCTGTAAAGATCGAGTCGAATTGTAAATTGTAATTCCTCCAAAATAAAACTTTTTTCATTAGCAAATCAAATTATTTTAATGTAATTAATTTGTTAATTTTAAGTTAATTTTGGAGTTCGTTATGCCAAATATAAATTCCCGTTTTTTATCATTAAACTGGGTGTCGTCTGTATTAAATCGCAATAAATGTGAAGTTGAAAATAGGTTAACGGAAGAACAGCGATCAAGCGATAGAGTAGTTTCAAACAATCCGCTACAACTAAATGCATTACAGCATGAAGAATTAACTAATTCAGTAGGAAATAGCACTACAGCAACTAGTAAGCCATTTGTTAATAATTTAGAGGCTCTTCTACAAACTTCAAGCCATCCAATAAATATCACTTTACCGGCTTCAGAAGCCCCATTTTTTTATTCCATTGCACGTAAAGAACAAAATCGACTCTTATGTTCCATGTTAACTCATGAGGGTTATACAATAAATCAGCAGAATGATGAGGCGCTATCTTATCATTTAGTCAATCATATCACCGATTATCTTTCGAACAATAAAAATGAGGAAGATAAGATGGAGACCCTCGCAAAATTATTATTAAAACCATTAGGTGAATATGGTGCATATGAGGGGGAAAAAATCCCATTTGCTCGTCAGCAGGCTATTATTGCTGATTGGTTGCAATATGCTGTATTAGCTTTACCATCCGATAAATGGATTTTAGCGCAACTCAATATTGAGACAACACTCAATTCTGATATAACAAAAAATAATTTGCGATTTAATCATGAATATTTGAGACACTGTTTTTTTGAGCAATTTAATAATACCGGTGAACTTGCCATATTGTCTTCACAGGCTTGCACGTATTATCAAGAAAATGTATTGAGTAGAATCATGCCTACATTCTGTCTGCAACCTAAGGATATTAATGATCAGAAAAGACTGAAAGAGATGATGATAGACCAACCGGAGTGGGGTTATTTGCATGCGGGTGCTACGCTACTCAAGGAAAGCAGTGCTGATCTTAATGATATGAGCTTGGATGATATTATTAATACAGGCATTTTAATGGAAGCTCTTATTATTAAGGAGAAAGTACCGGCTGAATATTCTCATTATTTCAAATTACCGACCCTCATCTATCAGCAATTAGATATTGAGAATAAGAAAGATATTACAAAAATAAATGAACAAGATAAGCAAATTATTTATCATGACTATTTTAATTACTTACATCAATCAACTCACAATAATCCTTTTATCCAACTTAGCCACTTATTACAAAATTGGCAAACTCGACCCGAGCTTGCTCGCCAACAATTAAAAGACCATGGTGTGGATGAGGATTGGTTAAATAATTATTTGTATAAAAATAGAGAGAGGGACTATCCAGATCAACAAGGTAAAATGTCCTCATTACCCAATATCGATAAAATTTTTGAACAACAAAACCAGCATATTGTGGATGTTTTTAGGCAAACAGAATACGTTCTTTTACCTCAAGCATTTAATGCACTCAGCGAAGAAGAGCAAATATTTTTGCAGCAAGCAGAAATAAATCAGGTAAAAGTTGAATACAATGCCAGGGATAGTAACATTCATTCTCTACCACCTGGCGTAGCTGGATTAGTTGCTAACAATGGGCTTATTATTCATATTCCTGATGCCACTGATATGTTTATGTGTTCATTTAATGGAGAAGAAAGGATTTATGCCTTAGAAAAAGAGCAAAAAATGGGCAACTATAAATTATCGCGCGTTGACCGAAACAGAGATTTAATCTTTGACTTAATAAATGATCACAAAAATAGTCGTCATAATAGCAATTTTGCATTAAAAATCCACTCTCCTTCTTTACTGAAAAAAGCGAATGAGCAGCCAAAAGTGGCGTTAGAAAAGTTGGCAGAAATACATAGTAACAAGCTGTTAAGCAAACTTCATGATAGTGGTTATCAGAAAACCAATCGGCAAAAAGTAGACGATTTTTTCTTAAGCTTTATTCCTTTTTACACCTGCATTAATGAAGCGCAAAAAAGTAATGTTAAGGAATCTAACATCGCCGATGTATTTGATATTTTAAGTTTTTTATCATTTTTGGATGAAGGACTGCAAATTGGTGGGCAATTTAGTATTGCCATGGGGGAAGTGACGACTCAAGGACTTAAAATCGCAGCAAAACAGGCAACAATTGCGCAGTTCTTAAAACAAGGCGATAAACAATTTGTCAGCGTTGGTATTCCCCATATAACAAAAAGTGTGCCACCTGAAGCCTACATTGGATTAGGTATGGATTTTTTTCGCAGCGCAGATCCAGGGTTTGAATTACTCACATATGGCGGTATAAAAGGTATCAATAGTTTAAAAAATACGGCATCAAAACTAAAACCGAAAATTAATGGCTTAACAAACCTAGCAGAAACTCTGGAAAAGCAGGTAAAAAATTTTCCGGTAACACCGGCTAAATCATTTAAAATTGAGACCGCTTACCGCCCTGAGTTAAAAAAGGAGGTTTTTGTCGTTAATATTGGTAAAAAACAGGGTAAAGATATCTTTGTTCAGATTAGTCCATAAACCGGTGCTTTGTATGGTCGAAGATATCTCAAAGACGATGTAGGTAACCTAACATTAGCACCTGTATTAATACGAGAACGACTTTATCATCTAAAAACGCAAGGTCTAGGTGGAATGGGCTCTAAAATGGCGGATAAATTTTGGAGTGGGTCATCTAATGTTTTTTTAACAGGCTCGACGACGGAAAAACTCAATGCATTAACAGAATTATTAGCTAATCGAAAGAGTAATTATGTTATTAATTTATCGGGAGTAAATTTAAGCGATATGGATCTTTCAGCTCTTTTTAATGGTGAAACTAACCTCTCATTAGCGAACTTATCCGGCGCTAATCTAGCAAAAGCAACGCTACAAAAGGTTAATCTAAAAGACGCTAAATTGCTACAAACTAATCTGATTGGTGCAAAAATGAATGGTAGTAATCTAGCCAACGCTAAGCTGAAGGGCGTTAAAATGCAGGAAGCTGATTTAACGGAAGTTATTCTGACAAGCGCTAAAATGATGGAAGCTGACTTGACGAAAGCTATACTGACGGGCGCTAAAATGACGGGAGCTGACTTAACGAAAGCTAAATTAATGAACGCCAATCTAGCTCAAGCTCATCTGGCAGATGTTAGACTGGTAGAAGCTAATCTAAAAGGGGCTAATCTAAACGGGGCTAATCTAAACGGGGCTAATCTAAAAGAAGTTAATTTGTCTCATGCTGATTTGGTCGGTGCAAAAATGGATGATAGTGAGCTTGACAACGCTATTCTGATAGAAGCTAACCTGACAAGCGTTAATCTAATTAGAACTAAGCTGAGACTAACCAACTTTACTAGCGCTAATTTAACTAATGCTGAATTAGTGGATGCTAAATTAGTTCAAACTAATTTGACCAACGCTAATCTGACAAGAGCTAATCTGACAAATGCTTACTTAGGAGAAGTTACTTTAGCTAAAGCTAACCTGACAGAGGCTAATCTAGAGGGAGCTAGCCTGGAACAAGTTGACCTTACAGATGTTAATTTGACAGGCGCTAACTTGACAAACGCAGACCTGATAGGTATTGATTTTAGGCGGGCTAATTTAACCAATACTAACCTGACAGGAGCCAACCTGACAGGCGCTAGCTTAATTAATGTTGATTTAAGTAGTGCCATTTTAAAAGAACTAACTATTAATTCTGCTAATTTTTCAGGTGCTAGCCTAAATGATACTTTAAGTATATCTCTTCCAGAAATATGGAATGATGAGAACCTGGATATTATACTTAATCACTTTAACAATCAAAATAGTCTATTAACGAGTATCAATAGTATTGATGAGAAATATAATAAATTAAAAATAAAGTTAGCCTGCCAGTTAATTACTTCGTTAGAAAAATCTAATGCAAATCTTGTTGATGTCACATTACCGCTACTGGATATTTTCGGCAAAACGCCATTTATGACTAATGAGTATATTAGTCGTTTTGTTAATACACTAACGAGTAATTATCTAAAAAATCTTTCACCAGCTTTACTTAGCTTGCTGGAAAATCGTTCTACAATAACTAACCTATTTCTTAATTATTTTGACCAACACCCACATCTAATGGTCTCTTCTGAAATTAATAGTAACTTTATTCAAGTCTTATTGGCAGCCAGAACTCAGGGTATTGATGCAGCCCACAGTCTGTATCAAGAGTATCTCAATATGTTTGAAATTCAGCAACAACTAAAGCATGAAGAAATTAAAGAAATTTTTGGTGATTACAAAGGCAATGCAGAATGGTCAGATAACAATGCGCAAAATTTTCTATTATTATCAACGACACCTAACAGAGTACTAGTTGCTTCTGAAAATATTCTATCACAAATGCTGCATCCTGATCTGGATACTAAGTGGGATCACGTTTACCTTTTTCAAGATGGAAAGTGTTTAAGCCCATCAGAATACAGTTTGAAGCAATGTTATAATGAAAGTTTTCCCCTTTTTGCGCCGCACTTTTCTTATAGCTTGAATCAATCAAAATTTTATAAGCTGATTGAGTCTTTAGATTTAGGTGACAAGCTTAAACCTTTATTCATGGATGCCACAAAATCTAAAGCCTATGCGACAAAACTTGTGGATGACACTTCTCAACAGGAATTAAGTGAAATATTCTCTCGCGTACTTGATTTAAAACAAGGTTATATATTGAAAGAAGAAAATTATAACCGGATTATGGAATTATATGATTTAACATCAAGTACAGATAGGGAAAAAGCGGAATATCTTTTTTCGTTATCTGCGGTTTTCACCCGTTATTCTTCCAGTGCTATTTTTGGAACTGAGGAGCACTCTCCTCTGATGCTCAGATATTATGCTTATGCTCTAATGGAAAAAGCTCACACAATTTATCCAACACTGCTTGGTCAGGATAAATTCATTGATTGGAAAAATCGATTACTCGGGACCGATAAAGCCTTCACTTGTACAGCGGTTTTATCTAACATAATGACTGATTATGCCATAAAACACTATAATGATGTTTTAAAAACAATCCAACCACCAACCTGGGGATAATTATCAATGCTCACTGGTTGATCGCAGTGCTTACACGGGGGCAGTGGCTAACAGGTATGGCCAAAGTTAAAAAAGATGGCATTGTTGCAAAGATCGTGATGCGGCAGCCTTATTTATTGGTAAAGGTCTTACATTTCAAAGACTCGACTCACTAGACGCATCTCACCCAGGGGATAGCCGAAGTAAAATGACTTGGTCTGACCTTTACGCAGCGTCCGCATCACTTCAATCTCTTTTATCGTGGCATAAATCATCTTTATCGATTTAAACTCCAGCTTGGCGCTGATTATCCGTTTCAGTTTGCCATGATCGCATTCGATAACATTATTTCGGTACTTAATCTGTCGGTGTTCAACGTCAGACGGACATTGGTCTTCACGTTTAAGCTGAGCAAGCGCACGAGCGTATGTCGGAGACTTATCCGTATTGATAACGCCTGGGATTTACCCCTGTTTTATGTTGTTTAAAATTTTACTAAGAAATCGATATGCAGCTTTGCTGTTACGCCGTGGTGAAAGGTAAAAATCCAGAGTACGTCCTCTGTTGTCTACAGCGCGATACAGGTAAACCCACTGATCATTCACCTTTATATACGTTTCGTCAATGTGCCACGGGCAAAGAGCGGAAGGATTACGCCAGTACCACCGCAGCCGTTTTTCCATTTCTGGCGCATAACGCTGAACCTAGCGATAGAGGGTGGTGTGGTCTACATGCACCCCGCGTTCAGCCAACATTTCTTGCAGCTCACGATAACTAATGCCGTATTTACATACCAGAGTACTACCCATAGGATGATGTCGTGGGTATAGTGTCAGCCTTTAAAAACATTCATGTTACAGTATATTATTTTTTACAAATACACTGGTGAATTTTACTGTTGAAGATAAAAATGATGATGAATTTACTATTAAATTTTGACTAAAGTGATGGCAAGGGTTACCCCTCAAGTTTATACTGTAGCAATGAAAAAAATACTTTCTCATCATGATAGTTTGTTTAAGAAGTTTCTTGGCGATATTACGATTGCAAAGGACTTTCTGGAAATTCATTTACCTGAAAATATTCGTAAATTATGTGATTTTAGTACGTTGACGATGGAATCAGGTAGTTTTATTGAATCCGACCTGTGTAGTCAATGCTCTGATATGCTCTATTCTGTGCAAACAACAGCGGGAAAAGGGTATATTTACACGCTCATAGAACATCAGAGCAGGCCAGAAAAATTAATGGCATTCAGGTTGTTGCGCTATAGTGTGGCGGCAATGCATCAGCATCTAGAGCAGGGAAATGATACTTTGCCCGTGGTGATACCGCTACTGTTTTATCAAGGTAAAACTTCGCCGTACCCTTACAGCACCCAATGGTTGGATTGCTTTGCCGATCCAGAACTGGAAAAATCTGTTTATACGCAGGCATTCCCATTGGTTGACGTTACAGTCATTCCTGACCAAGAAATCATAAAGCATCGACGTGTCGCGCTGATGGAGTTAGTGATGAAGCATATCCGAGCACGAGATATGCTAGAATTTAGTCAGGAGATAGCTGGTTTATTAAATCAGTATGTAATACAGCCAGAGTTGTTTAAAGGATTAATGTATTATATTGTTGAGCGTGGGAATACTTCGGATGCAAAACAATTTTTGCATCAAATTGCGGAAAAAGCAGATGATTATCGGGAGGTCTTAATGACTATTGCAGAACAGTTACGTCGAGAAGGCGAAAAGCAAGCTTCGATGAATATTGCTCGTCAGATGCTTGAAAGCGGAATGGATAGACAATCTATAATGAAATTCACAGGATTAACAAAGATTGAATTGAGTCGTTTATTTAAAGATTAAAGATGATCGAGCGCAAGAATAGATTGCGGAAAAAGCGGATGATTATCGGGAGATCTTAATGACTATTGCAGAACAGTTACGTCTAGAAGGTGAATAAAAAGGTATTCTGAAAGGAATTCAAAAAGGCAAACTTGAAGCACAACTTGAGATAGCAAAGCAAATGCTCGAAAGTGGTTTGGACAGGCTATCGGTGATGAAATTTACTGGGTTTACAGAAACTGAATTAAGAAACCTGTTTAAAGATTAAATATCACAAAGGGATTATGTTTATATTTTTATCTAATATTCGACAACACAAGATCTTATACATGTCATGGTCAAATTTATCTGTTGCCTGATTAAATGTTAATGTCTGACTGAGGTTTTCTACCGAACCCAAATAAACCCAGTTATTAACAATGTGAATTTGCGTTTGTTGAACCCCTTTTTCGGCGATGCCAATTGCGCCTTTGTAAGGCCAGACAGCTAATTTATGTTGTTTAAACGCATGTAATAACCGGTTATGATGACATTCATGACTTTCTTTATTAACACAAACTCCACGACAGTAACCTAGCTGAAGCCGAAAACAGCCTGATTTTTTCTTCTCTTCCATTCCAAGTTTGGCGTAACAGAGATTATTTTCATCCGCAATGGATTTAAGTTTTTTTAAAGCGGAAAAGCGATTTTTATACAAACCATATAGGTTTTCTGATTTAGAAAAATCAATTTCTTTCGCATAAACAATATCAATTTTATTGTTCGATATCTGAAAAGCACAAAGCTCGTGGTATTTTCTTAGCTGTTTATTGAAAACAGGTTGATATAATTTAATTAATTTCGCTTCGAGCAATAGCGCGCCTATTTCACCTGCTGTGGTTTGCCAGTAAATATATCTAATTTGCTTTATTAATTTCATATTCTTTTGATAAAAGTGAGATAGCACTCTTTTTTTAAGGTTTATGCTTTTCCCGATATAGATTGGCAATAATTCATTTTCACCGAAAAATAGATAGACACCTGGCAGATTGGGAATACTGGCGTTTATTGTTTTAAGCTTTTTCTCCTCATTACCTTCCAATTTAATGGATTTATTTTTACAGATTTCTAACACTTTTTTCCTTAATTTTTAGAGATTTAATTTTTAACATTCAGTTTTAAAGTCTTTATCTTTTCCTTCAAAAGATATTTATTTGAAATAAAAGATGGCTAAGACTTTCTTTATGATTATATTATACTGTTTTTATATCCAGTGAAAGAGGGCGTTATTAGAGTAGCTATTTACACTGCATATGCTGTTTATTGTTAATAAGCGTAAGAGATTTTATGTTTGCATTAATCGATACTAATAATTTCTATGCCTCATGTGAGCATGTATTTAGGCCTGATTTGAAAGGTAAACCGGTAGTTGTTTTATCAAATAACGATGGCTGTGTTATAGCTCGCTCCGGAGATGCTAGAAAACATATCAGAATGGGGGCGCCGTAGTTTTAAATTGAATCTTTTGTGAAAGAAAATTGTTATTTAATAGTAAATTTCATTAATTTTTAATATAAATCGGATTCTATAAAGAGATTATTTATTATCTGTAATATTAATTATCAGAAATATTTTATTTACCAATTGCACTATTTTTAGATTCAACTTGTATTATTAATGAACAAGGATATATGTGTTGCGATGCAATGTGCATTCCTATACAAAAAAATAAAAATGCGGACAAAGAATACATTACCAAGATTATAGAAAACTTGACTCGACTCGCAGGATTAAGACAACTGTCAGATCCTCAGTCCAGTATTTTTAGTTGATTGAGATATTTTATGAGATCAAAGAAATTTTTACTTATATTAATATTATTAATTGTGTCATCTAATTCTCCTGCAAATGAAAAATATATTGGAATTAAAAAAAATTTTTTATTAAGTTGGAAAACAGAAGAGTTTAATAATCAGTGGGGCCTTGATGCTATTAATGCAAATTATGCATATTATTATGGATACACAGGGAAAGATGTACCAATTGGTATGCTCGATGTTGCTATCTATAAAAATCACCCAGAGTTCACTAATATAAAAAACATTATTAACCTTGTTACTAAAGGGAAAAGAGCAGAAAAAAGCAATTCCGATATAAATATAAAAGTTGGTGATAATTTTTATTTTGACGGAACGTTACACTTAAAAAATTATGAAGGACAATACGAATCACATGGAACGAGTGTAGCATCTATAATGGCTGGAAATCGTGATGGAAAAGGAATGCACGGTGTTGCCTATAATACAAAAATTTTTAATGCTGATATAGATAATGGATACAATTCGATTTATAGTAAAATTCCTTTAGATAGAAATATCTATTATTCGGCCTGGCAAGAATTCAAGAAAAATAAAGTCCGTATTATAAATAACAGTTGGAGTATTGGTATTCCAGATGCACCTAATTATGAAATTTATGATTCTGTATCTTTTTCCGATTCAGATGCTGAAAAACAGTTTAATCATGACATTAAAAGCATTATAGGTACGAAATTAGGTGGTATTTATAATGGTGCTATAGATTTAGCCAACAATGGCATTATTATGGTTTACGGTGTTGGCAATGATGGCAACACAAATAGCCCTAACGCATTAGCTGGATTACCCTATTTTTTACCAAACATTCTATCGCATTGGGTGACAGTTATGGGTATTGCCAAAAAAGAAGATGTCATTCCATTGCTGCGTAGTGATTTTATCTACGATAAATTGTTTATTCTTTATAAAAATAAATTCCCAGGAAGAAAACAAGATGAAGAATTCTATACATTTGTAGATTCAATTTACGAAAAATCTCCAAATCTAATTAAAGAAATATCATCAAAATTTGACGATTCAAATATACCTGATTGGCCAATTTATCAAAGATCAAATCGATGCGGCTATACCGCTAGTTTCTGTGTTGCTGCTCCAGCATATAATATCTACTCAGCAAATATTGAAGGAAATAATTACAATAATATTTCAAGCGGTTACAAGAAAGGAGAAGGCACATCGATAGCAGCTCCTCACGTTAGTGGTGCAATCGCTATATTAATGGAAAGATTTCCTTACTTATCAGCAGAAAATATAACAACAATAGTTAAAACAACAGCAACTGATCTTGGAAAAAAGGGCATTGATGAAATTTATGGTTGGGGGCTTGTAAACTTAAGAGAAGCTATTAATGGCCCTAAAATGTTTATTTCTCCAAAAGATATTCCAGCTGAGTTTTATGTTCCGGGTTCATACGCAAACACCCAATTTGTGGTTAATATTCCAGGTATCGGCTCCATTATTGATGAGGGAACGCTTTTAAAGCGAACATGCTTATATCCAACATGCGCCTGGGATATTTGGCGTAACGATATCACTGGTCATGGAGGACTAACTAAAGAAGGAAATGGAACATTAGTATTAACTGGTAACAGCACCTATCGTGGTCCAACA
The DNA here is from genome assembly GCF_029873475.1 of Arsenophonus sp. aPb. Taxonomy (NCBI): domain Bacteria; kingdom Pseudomonadati; phylum Pseudomonadota; class Gammaproteobacteria; order Enterobacterales; family Morganellaceae; genus Arsenophonus; species Arsenophonus sp. aPb. The sequence continues at coordinate 2,072 of NZ_CP123500.1, read as the reverse complement.
CGAATAAATAATGGAATTTTAGCTGTTAATGGCACACTAACTTCGGATGTATTAATTCAGAAAGATGGTGTGCTCAGTGGTAATGGAACAATAGGCTCACTGAGCGCCCATGGTACTGTAGCGCCGGGCAATTCGATCGGTACCCTAAACGTAAACCATAATGTCAGCTTTGAACCGAGCTCGCGTTACGTAGTCGAGGTTGGTCAAAACGTGCAGAGCGATCGAATCCAAAGTAGTGGAGCAGTAACGATCGATGGCGGTGAAGTGGTGGTTTCACTGGAAAACAAAGCTAACTTATTATCGCAACAGGAAGGTGATAGCCGATTAGGTCAGCAGTATATCATCCTGAGTGCGCAACAGGGAGTGAGCGGGCAGTTTGATAGGGTGGCGTCAAAGCACCTGTTTCTTGATACAGAACTGAGTTATCACCCAAACCAGGTAACGCTAAGCATCGGCCGCAATAATAAACGCTTTTCCAGCGTAGCACAGACACAGAATGAGCGCGAAGTGGCAAATGCAGCAGATGAGTTGTCGATGGGTAATCCTGTGTATGAGAGCATCCTAAACAGTGGCACGGTGGATAAAGCACGACAAGCATTCCGTCAGTTGTCTGGGCAAATCAATGCCGATATCGTTTCGGCATTGGTAAACAATAGCCGCTATTTACGTGAGGTGCTAAATGGGCGTCTGCGTCAGGCGAAGGGTTTGTTGAGTTCGTCGGCTATTAAGGCCAACGAAAGCGGTGTGTGGGCGCAATCGCTCATGGCGTGGGAGCACGCATCGGGCAATGCCAATGCAACAGGTTATCAGGGCTCGACCTATGGGATACTGTTCGGATTTGATTCAGCACTAGCAACTGACTGGCGGCTGGGGGTAGCGACAGGCTATACCCGTACCTCGTTGCACGGTGGTTATGGTTCGAATGCGGGCAGCAATAACTATCACCTGGCTGCATACGGAGATAAACAGTTTGGGATGCTGGCACTGCGTGGAGGTGCAATCTACACCTGGCATCGCATCGATACTTTGCGTTTGGTGAACTATGGTGTGCAGTCAGGCCGTGAAATGGCAAAGTACAGTGGACGTACACAGCAGCTATTCGCGGAAATGAGTTATAGGATGGAGAGAGAGGGGGTGAACCTGGAACCGTTCGTTAACCTGGCATACATAAACTTGGAGAACAATCAGATCTCAGAGCATGGTAACGCGGCAGCATTACGTGGTTACAAACAGCACTTCGACGCGACGGTTTCGATGTTGGGGTGGCGTGTGGAGACTGAACGGCTGGTGAATAAAAACACCAAGATAGGGCTGTTTAGCGAACTGGGATGGCAACATCAGTATGGACAGCTGAAACCAGGCGCTGGGCTGCGGTTTAAAGGCGGAAATGCTCCGTTTGTGGTGAACAGTGTGCCAATATCGCGCGACAGACTGGCTCTGAAGGTAGGGCTAGAAGTAGTGGTGAACAAGAATGCTATATTGTCGTTGAGCTACGATGGTCTACTATCGCAGCAGCATCAGGACAATAGCGTCAACGCTGTTTTCACTTGGCATTTTTGATAACGGTGTAGGGTGCCGATTAAGGTTAGTGACAAAGTAGTGCGTTGACATCCTCTACGTCATAGGGGGCGCACCGATATCTATTATCCGACAGTACATTGAGCAACAGCAAACACCTGGTTAGTTTGAAAACTGCGCCTTATATCCCCGTCCTTCAGGACGGGGATATAAGGCGCATCAGATAAAAAAGAGTATCATTGCACCAACGAAGCGCTGACCATAAGGATTGTTAATATAAACTCTGTCCCACTCCGCCCCGTTGCGTCAGTGCCTAAAGCGTTTAAAGAAGCCCTGACTCCCAGGAAGTATCCAGTTCAGTCCAGACGGTAAACACGCTTTTCTGTCCCGCTTTCACTTCAACACGTTGTTCCCCTGATAGTTCAGCCCCCGCTTCGGCTAAAATAACACTGCCATCAGTAGAATAAAGGGTACTGTTGTAGGAGTGCCGAAAAAATGGCTTTACGTTAAAGTAAATTTATTTCTTTAGCAATATGTCTGAATTTATTAAAGCA